>JAJFHY010000203.1 GCA_021775375.1 Amylibacter sp.
CGACATTAATCCGCCGATTTTAAAGGTTTATACATTGCTTACTGGCTATATTTATCATTCTTATTCTAGTATACTGTCACAACATCAACACAATTCCGTCCTAATTACGGCGGAGCAGGCAAAAAACAACAGCTTGGAGGCTGTAAGGCAGAATGAACAGAGCAATTGCATTGACATGCGGCATAACCGCAGCGGTGTCCTTTAGTACTACGACCGTGTCCGCACAGACATCAACGAACGTCGTGGATTCAAAATCAGACTGGTCAGTATTCGTAGAAAATGATCCGCTTAGATGCTGGATCGTATCAAAACCCACAAAAACTGTTAACACCAAAGGTGGTAAAACCGTTGTTGTTAATCGTGGTGACATCAGGCTTTTTGTCACTTACCTGCCTAAAAACGGGGTCAGTGGAGAATTGTCGTTTACCGGGGGTTATCCATTTAAACCGGATAATGCCGTTTTATTAACGGTTGGATCATCAGAATATAAAATGTTCCCCGAAGGCGAGTATGCATGGCCTGAATCTAGTGCTGTTGATACTAAAATCAGGGCATCGATGAAGCGCGGTGCATCCGCTGTCGTCAAAGCACAAAGCGCCCGCGGCACCCAGACAACTGATACATTTTCACTGGTCGGGTTCACCGCAGCCCTTGCCGAAGCGGAAAAGCGTTGCAAATAGCTATTTCGCCGCAAGTATTTTGACGATGGGTTTTGGGACTGCTTTGCAATAATCGGTTTGCAGACCTGTGGGGCATGCCGCAGTCCATTAAAGGTTTAGCTTTCCGTTTTTATGCTATATTAGCGCCGGAACCCGATTTTCGGGACTAGTAGCTAGAAAGCTGTCACAATGACTGCACCGATAACACCAGATGTAATCACCATCCCACGCAAACAGGACTTGGATGCAAAGCCAAACCTGATCGGCCTTAGTCGCGATGCGCTTAAAGCGGCCTTTGCGGAAATCGGCACGCCTGAGAAACAGCTAAAAATGCGGGTCAATCAGGTTTGGGGCTGGATCTATCAAAAAGGTGTAACGTCTTTTGATGATATGACAAACCTGTCCAAGGATTTTCGCACAAACCTTGCGGAAAACTTTCAAATAACCCGCCCTGAAATTGTTACCCGCCAAATCTCGAATGACGGCACTCGCAAATATCTGCTGCGCGTCGCCGGCGGACATGAAGTGGAGGTTGTCTATATCCCCGAAACCAATCGCGGAACTTTATGCATATCTTCGCAAATAGGTTGCACCCTGACTTGCCCGTTTTGTCACACGGGCACACAAAAACTGGTACGCAACCTGACAGCGGGTGAAATCGTCAGCCAAATTCTGGTGGCCCGCGATGATTTGGAAGAATGGGGCAAACCTGCCGGAGATAAACGCCTGATTTCCAATATCGTTCTGATGGGCATGGGCGAACCGTTATACAATACCGACAACGTACGTGACGCCATGTTGATCGCAATGGATAACGAAGGTATTTCACTTTCACGCCGCCGCATCACATTGTCCACTAGCGGTGTGGTCCCCGAGATCATCCGCGCCGGCGCTGAAATCGGCTGTATGCTGGCAATCAGTTTTCACGCCACCACGGACGACGTGCGCGACAAACTGGTACCGATCAACCGCAAACATAAAATAGCCGAGCTCCTGCAAGCCTGCCGCGATTATCCGCGTCTATCCAATTCAGAGCGCATCACATTTGAATATGTCATGCTGGATGGCGTAAATGACAGTGATGCGGATGCCCGCCGCCTGGTAAAGCTGATCTCGGGCATTCCTGCAAAAATCAACCTAATCCCGTTCAACCCCTGGCCCGGATCGCCTTATAAACGGTCAAATTGGGATAGAATTGAAGCATTTGCCGATATTGTGAACGAAGCAGGTTATGCTAGCCCTATACGAACCCCACGTGGTGAGGATATAATGGCCGCATGTGGGCAACTAAAAAGCGCAACAGAGCGACAAAGAAAATCAGCTAAGAAGATTGCGCAAGAAACGGGAACGTAATGATGAATAGACGGGAATTCATTCCTTTAACAGCAAGTGCGCTGATGCTTATGGCATGTGCGCCACCATCAAAATTCAAAACATATAATGGACCACAAGTCACACGGGTTATCGTGGAAAAGTCGACACGGTCCATGTGGTTGATGAACGAAACAACAGTGCTTAAAAAATATAATGTTGATCTAGGTTTTACGCCGGATGGACACAAAGAAATAGAAGGCGATGGGCGCACACCCGAAGGCAGCTATTTCATTGACCGGCGCAACCCGAACAGTACATATTACTTAAGTCTTGGCATTTCCTATCCAAACACAAAAGACATCGCATATGCTAAATCAATCGGGAAAAGCCCGGGTGGTGCAATATTTATTCATGGTGGGCCTGTTCGACGTGCTGATCGCAAAAAGCCGGATTGGACAGCGGGTTGCATATCCGTCACCAATAAAGAAATAGAAGTTATTTACGCGATGGTTCAAAACAGAACACAAATAGACATCATACCTTAACTCTAACTGCCTGTTAGCTGCGTCCACCAGATTTTACCGTTTTTCTCTTGGAACCATGCAAACCCAAGAAAATTCGCTTCGGGATCAAGAATTGAAGCGCGCGCATCAGGGTCACTCATCCATACCTGCAATGTTTCCGTATCATTTTCATAGGTTTCTGAAATATTTTCACCCAGCATCCGTCCGGCATATCCTGTGCGTGCGACACGGTCGATTGGCGAAGAGCCGTCAGAGCCAAAATGCCATGGGCGTTGTTGCTTTGCCATATCGATGGAATGGGTTTTTGCAGCGGCATTCAGCTGTTCTGACAACTGAAGCGGCAGTAATCCGCTTGCGAGACGAATTTCATTAACTGTATCCAACTGACGGAACATAATTTTGTTCTCACTACCCTTATGAATTCTAAATATTGTTGGGTGAAATCCGGTATCTGATGGTTTATTTGTCGTGTCTGAGCATGCTGAAAGCATAAAAACAGCCATAAATACAATGGATAGCGTTTTAATCATTTATCTGCCCTCTGGCCCTTTAGATTCGCCCTGTTTAGGGTGCAAAACCGCTCTTGGGAAGCCCCCGCACACGCGTTAACAAATGTTTGAATTGCAACTGTGGTGTAAAGACACTATTTAAGCAAGATACCGCAGATTTGGATTAAAATGATGGATATGAAAATTACAAGACGTGCATTTACTGTCTCTGCATTAGCAGCGCCTTCAATCGTTGGCACAAAGTTAATGGCGCAGACCGATAAGGCTATGCTGCAAGATATTGATGCTGAAAACGTCGCGGATCTCGAAACTGGTACTGTGAAGCGTAATTCGTCTAATTTTAAGTCCAAGGATTGGAGACCATATTTCTCTAACCTAAGGAATGGGGTTGTTCTGGTTGATACACGCAGCCGCGCATTACACTATTGGTCAGAGGATGAAAGCATCTACCGACTATATCCAACCAGCGTCCCCGAATCGGATGACTTAACCCGTCTTGGGCGCACATCAATAATTCGCAAACGTATTGGCCCAGACTGGCGCCCGACAGCCAATATGTTAAAAAGAAACCCTGACTGGCCAAAATATATTCCACCGGGCCCTGAAAACCCGCTTGGTACCCATGCATTATATTTATCTTGGAAATATTACCGCATACATGGCACTCACGACACACGTAAAATTGGCCGTCGCTCATCAAATGGATGCATTGGTTTATACAATCAGCACATCGAAATTTTGTATGATCTAACAAAGGTCGGCACGCAAGTGTTGCTAATTTAACGGCTTTTTGCCCTTGTTTTAAGGCATTTATGCATCTTATTGTTGCAATTCACATTTTTTGCTGCTTTAAAAACCGCACGAGGTACAGTCATGGGTGTTCGTTGTCGGGCCGTCTACCTTTCCCGAAGTTACGACGAACTTATTAAATTGGAGGATTTTCATATGAAATCTATCGCACTAGCAGCTGCTTTTTCTCTAGCAGCAACAACTGCATTCGCAGGTTCACTGGCAGAGCCAGTAGTAGAAGCACCAGTAGAAGAGCCAGCGGCATCTTCAGGTGGCTCTTCTGGTCAAGGTTATGTAGGATTCGCAATTCTTGGTGTTTTGGCTGTTGCCGCAATTATTGCTGCAGCTGACTAATTGCTATTTTACTTTCTGGCTAAGGCCGGAAATATACAGTTTCAAGGGATGCAGCGTTAACGCTGCGTCCCTAAATTTTTGCCTTATAAATCTACTGATAGTCCGGATTTATAATCAGGGTATTTCAAAACAACACCCAGTTCGGATTTAATCAGGTTGTTCGAAACCTTTTTCGATTCTGAATAAAAACTCCGCGCCATCGGCGTCATTTCAGCTTGCTCAAAAGCCTCGTCCTTTGGGATAGGAACACCTAGCATTAATGCCGCATGTGCAATCACATCTTCCGGCGGTGCAGCCAGATTATCACAAACATTATAGATCGCCCCTGCATTTGGCTTTGCAATCGAGGCTGCAAGTGTTTGCGCAATATCGTCCACATGAATACGGCTGAAAACCTGATTGGCCTTTATGATCCGCCGGGCAGTACCTTGCCGAAGTTTAGCAAAAGGCCCACGCCCGGGGCCATATATCCCTGCAAGACGAAAGATGTGCAGCGGTAAATCCATGTCCTGCCATGCTTTCTCGGCTTTTACACGTAGCTGCCCGCGTTTGGTTGCCGGATTAAGCGGCGTATCTTCATCGACCCAACCCCCCTGATGATCCCCGTAAACCCCTGTTGTTGATAGGTACCCAACCCACTGGAACTGATCCCGTCGTGCTGCGATTTTATCGGCCATATCTGTTAAAACAGGATCACCCGTTTCATTTGGCGCAGTTGAGATCAACAGATGTGTCGCCTGATCCAATACAGCATCAATATCGGGCCCGGGCCAGACCACCGGCTGCGCACCTGATGCCACAACCTCTGCTGCCTTATCATCTGTCCGTATGGTCCCGAACGCCGTCCAACCCTGTGGGACCAGTAATCGCGACAATGCTTGCGCCGAATAACCATGCCCGAAGCTTAATAATATACTTGTCATAACCGCGCCTTTGCCCATCGTGCTGCATCCGAAACGGTTGGGTCTTGATCCGCAACCAATTCTGCTGCAACCGCTTTTAAATCCGTATCCCCTGAATTCCCGATTGCATAAAGCACGTTGCGCACAAACTGGTTGCGGCCAATGCGCTTTATCGGTGATTTGCTAAAAAACAACCGAAATTGCGCATCATCCAGCCGGGCCAGTTCCGCCAGCTTTGGTGCCTTCAGCTCTTCTCGTGCGTGGTAACTGATGTCGCGCGCTTCCACCGCAAATTTATTCCACGGGCAGACCGCTAAACAATCATCACAGCCATAAATACGGTTCCCCATCAGCACCCGTAATTCTTCATCCACCGGACCTTTATGCTCAATAGTCAGATAGGAAATGCACCGCCGCGCATCCAACTGATAGGGCGCAGGAAACGCGTTAGTTGGGCAAATATCCAGACACGCACGACAAGATCCGCAGCGATCGGTTCCGGCCTCATCCTTGGTAAAGTCGTGCGTTGTGAAAATCGCGCCCAGAAAAAACCAGTTACCCAACGCATCCGAAACAAGGTTTGTATGCTTTCCCTGCCAGCCCAGCCCGGCGGCTGCGCCAAGCGGCTTTTCCATGACCGGTGCGGTATCAACAAAAACTTTAATCTCTGTGCCATCAGCCTGTTCAATCAACCAGCGACCAACGCGTTTAAGCCGCTTCTTAAGTGCATCATGATAGTCACGATTTTGCGCATAAACCGAAATCGCGCCACGGTCGTGTTCTTGTAAAACCGCCAAAGGATCATGTTGCGGCGTATACGGCTCTGCCAACATCACGACTGATTTAGCAGCATTCCAAAGCTCCGCAGGATTACCCCGCCAATGCATCCGGTCCGCCATCCATGCCATTTGACCATGGCGGCCTAAATCAACATATTCAGCTAAACGCTCCGCTGCATGTGGTATGGCATCAGGCGCACAGATCCCCATTTTGGCAAAGCCTTCTTCCTGCGCTTTATCACGCAGCCGTTCCAGCAGGGAATTTTCCCCGCCGGACATCAAAAATCCAAATCAGAATAATGTGGTGGTTGGGGAAAGCCCGGCAACTGATCTGCCAATAACGATCTGAACGCAGGGCGTGACTTGATCTTGGCATACCATTCCTTGACCAGATCGTAACTGTTCCAATCAACATCTGAAATATAATCAAGACATGATATTTGGGCCGCAGCGGAAAAATCAGCTATAGTCATACGATCACCTGCAAGCCAGCGTCGGCGATCCAACAGGTATTCCATATATTTCATGTGATAACGGATACTCTTGGAACCGGCTTTTATATTTTTGCTTTCGGGGTAACCTTTACCCATAATCTTTTTCATTGTGCGCTCGCCCAACAGGTTCAACGTTACTTCATGATAAAACTTATCATCGAACCAACTGGCTAATCGACGCGTTTCCGCTCTTTTTTCTATGTCTGTGGGAATAAGCGCAGGTTCGGGGTGAATTTCGTCCAGATACTCGCAAATCGCACTGGATTCCCCCAACGTGATCGTGTCCGTTTTAAGGATCGGAACTTTCCCACTTGGATTCATGCGCAAGAACTCTGGGCGTTCTTCCCAATAGCGTTCTTCGATTAGTTCTACTTCAATGCCTTTTTCAGCCAG
>JAJFHY010000204.1 GCA_021775375.1 Amylibacter sp.
ATCCGACATATGCTTGCAGCGGCGCACTTCGAACGCCAAACCAGACTGCGAAGAGAAGCGTGACCCGGATAAACGATCTCAATCGATAAAATAGAAGGAAAAAGAGCTTGACCCAGACACCCAATTAGAGAAGCTGACATTCTCTGTAAGCATGTCAACTACGGTTGGCTAATTAAAAGCAGACCTTCCTGAAAATGTAAATTTGTAAAACTGCTCATGTGGTGAAATCGCGCATTGATTTTTAAAACTGTGATTAGTGCGGTAGCTTTGGTGGAAAACTGTTGTTCAACGGCGAAGTGTATTTTCATTGCCAGGAAATAAGAAGCGAACATTCATAAGGAGGTTCGTATTGTTATCCATGTTTAGGAACGGTTTTCGGGAATACTGGTTTGTCTTACTCTCATGTGTTAAAAACATTGCAACTCGACTTTTGTTCTGGGAATGGGCATTGTCATGATGGCGCGCTGCAAGACACGTATACATAATAGATTGAACCGAGTGGGGTGTGTGTCTTGGTGTTTCATGGCGACAATCACCGTTGGTAGTTTAGGTTGGTGTAATAAGTTGATCAATGGCACCAGCAAGCAGGAAGGGATGCCGCGTGGAGATAAAATGGCTGGAGGATTTTCTGACATTGGCTACCACCGGAAATTTCCGTATTTCTGCTGAGCAGCGTAATGTATCGCAACCAGCATTCAGCCGCAGGATACAGGCGCTTGAGGCCTGGGTCGGCACCACATTGGTAGACCGCAGCCAACAGCCCTCGCACCTAACTGAAGCGGGGGAACGTTATCGCATCGTGGCGCAGGATATTGTCAAAATGGATGCGCGTGCGCGCGACGACATCCTGGCCGTAATTAACGTCGAAAAGGCGAAGATCAATTTCGCCACGCTCAGCACACTGGCACAGTTTTTTATGCCCTCTTGGCTGAAAAGCCTTGGACCTTTCATAGACACTGATCGATTTGTTGTCAGAACAGATTTTGGAGGCATTTCTGATTACCATGAGGCTTTAGAAAAAAACATTGTTGACCTTTTTGTCTGTTACGAAGATCCCGGCGTCGGTTTTCTGGGCGATGCAAGTTCCTTTACATCAATAAAACTTGGTGAAGACACACTTATCCCTGTCGTTGCTCCAAATGAAAATGGTGTACCAATCTGGTGGTTGCCCGATAACCCGAAAGGCCCGATCCCATACCTTCACACGACTTCATCTCCTGCTTTATGGCCGATCAAGCAGCATATCAAAAAGAGGTATGCTGATCTATCGTTTAAAACTGTTTACGAGTCATCAATAGCAACGGCACTAAAGGAAATGGCAATCGAAGGCTTCGGGGTGGCATGGGTTCCAAACGCTATAGTATCCGATGACCTGGCAAACGGTCGTCTGGTTCGGGCAGCCAAAAAAGAAGATGATATTGTTGTGGATATAAAAATTTACAAGTGTTTGAAATACAAGAACGGCAAAACAGAAAAGCTGTGGCAAACACTGCTTTATAATAAAGTATGATTTTCAGAGAAAATCTGATACATCATTCTTAGTAACTCAGAACAGTTATGTTTATGCAGGGCAGAGGAAGACATAATCCTCATTGCCGATAATATTTTTGCATCATTTGTTTAAATCATGCGTTTTTTGCATGACCTCATCTGATATTGATATTGGACGCTCGTGTGCTGATCCACCTACTGTTCTTTTTACAGTTAACCACTAGGGAGAATACGGAATGAAATTAAGTACACATATAACAGCACTCGCTGCCATTACGACAGCAATGGCGACAGGTGCTACAGTTGCGTCTGCAGAAAGCACGCTAGAAATCGTCAAGGAGCGCGGACATCTGCGTTGCCAAGTTGGTCCACCATCTCCAGGATATTATAATCTGGATTCTGATGGTAATTGGTACGGCTTGGATGTTTCTGTATGCCAAGCTGTTGCCGCTGCAATTTTCGGCGATCAGACCAAACTTGAAATTCAATCAGTCAGCTCGCAAGCGCGCTTTACAGCTTTGGCAAACGGTGAATCTGATTTGCTGTCACGGACTGCTACATGGACAATGACACGCGACACTCAGCTTGGCATCGATTTTCTTGCAACAAACTTTTATGATGGTCAAGGTTTTACCGTCCGTAAAGATAGCGGTATCACCAGCGCGATGGAACTGAAAGGTGCCAAGGTTTGCGTGACTACAGGTACTACAACCGAGTTAAATCTGACAGATTTCAGCCGCCAGAACAATCTGAATATCAGCAACGTAACATTTGAAGATTACAACGTGCGTGATGATACATATCTGAACGGCGGTTGTGATGCGACGACCGGTGATAAGTCATCGATGGCTGGCAATATCTCAGCATTCCCAGTTCCCGGTGATCACATCATCTTGCCGGATACATTGTCAAAAGAGCCACTTGCATCGGCGGTTCGCCACGGCGACAACCAGTGGTCTGATATCGTACGTTGGAGCGTTTTTGCGCTGATCAATGCCGAAGAGTTGGGTGTTACCCAAGCCAATGTTGACGACATGCGTGCCAATTCAAAAGATCCGAACGTACTGCGTATGCTTGGTGCCGAAGGCAATTTGAATGAAGGCTTAGGTCTGGAATCTGATTGGGCATATAATATCATCAAAGCTGTTGGAAACTACGGCGAGATTTATGAGAAATATATGGGTGACGGCGAACTAGGTATTGGGATCCCACGCGAAGGTTCCCTGAACGCGCTTTGGACTAATGGCGGTCTAATGTATTCGCCACCAATGCGCTAAAATAATATGTGGCGCCGGACTGTTGGTTCGGCGCCATCACTCTAAGACGGTGTCTTGGCTTGGCAAAAACACCAAAAACGGGGAAATCAAGTGACGGACGAAACCAGCGATAAGCCAATGGCACGTGTGCGGCCAAAAGAAGAATTCAACTTTTTTCAAGATCAACGTGTACGCTCTGCCTTTTACCAAATTTTGACCGCAGGAATTTTTGCCTGGTTGATATGGTATCTGGTCAGTAATACCGCCCACAATCTAGAAGTTCGCGGTATGAATACCGGTTTTGGCTTCGTCAATAGTTCCGCCGGTTTTGATACGGACTTTAAACTGATTGATTACACCCCCGGCGTCGGCACCTATGGCCGAATATTTGTAATCGGTATACTTAACACACTGCTGGTTTCATTTTTTGCGATTATTCTTAGCACTATACTCGGCTTCTTTATCGGTGTTTTGCGGTTGTCGAATAATTGGCTGGTTTCCAAGGTGGCACTGGCCTATGTCGAAATTTTTCGCAATATTCCGCTGCTTATCCAAATCGTATTTTGGTATATAGGTGTTTTCAGCCTGTTACCGGTTGTCAAAAAGACGATTGATATTTCGCTTGGTACCGAAATGCTACTGCTTAACAATCGTGGACTGTACATGGCGACCCCAATTCTGGGAAGTTTGTTCTGGTTGACACCAATTGCCTTGGCTTTGGCAATTTCGGGTGTAATTTTCTTACGGCGCAAAGCGCATAAAATTCAAGATACAACAGGGATGCAGATTAAAACACTTCTTCCATCTCTGGCACTGATTATATTGCTTCCAGGCATTACATTTCTGGCAACAGGTATGCCGCTAAGCTGGGATATGCCAGTCCTTGACGGGTTTAATTTTGTCGGTGGAACAAGCGTTCCCCCCGCATTTCTGGCACTGCTTGTTGCTTTGAGTATTTATCACGCGGCTCAAATCGCGGAAGCTGTACGCGCAGGTATTCTTTCGGTCAATATAGGGCAAAGCGAAGCGGCACTTTCAATCGGGTTGAAATCTTCGCGGGTCATGTCAATGGTGGTCATTCCGCAAGCCATGCCTGCTATTGTGCCGCCGATGATCAGCAACTGGATGAATACGGTCAAAAACTCGTCGCTAGGTATTGCGATCGGTTATTCCGAAGTCGTGTCCCTTTTTATGCAAACGGCACTAAATCAGGCCGGGTATGCGGTGGAAATGGTCGGTATGACCATGGCGTTCTATATGTTTGTCAGCCTGACAATCTCGTTCTTCCTGAACATTTACAATAAACGTGTCCAATTGGTGGAGCGCTGAAAATGGCCATTATCAAAGCAGAAAAAACGCCGGATAGGTCTGCGCCATTATTCGAAACTTCAGTCATTGGCTGGTTGCATAAAAATCTATTCAGCTCTGTATTCAACACGCTTCTGACAATTTTAATGCTCTATATTGTTTATCTTACCGTAAGCGGTGTTTTCGTATGGGGTTTCGCTGACGCAACATTCGTCGCTGAAAACAGGCGCGAATGCTATGATAACAGCTTGACGGGGGCCTGCTGGGCTGGCGTTATTCACTGGCTCGATAACATATTTTACGGCCGTTACCCACGCGATCAGATATGGCGGATCAATTACGGCGCCCTGTTATTGGTACTTTGGATGGCACCGCTCTGGATGAGCCGTGTAAAAGGTAAGGTCCTTGTCGGCGCAACTGTGGTAGTTTTCTACCCTTTCATTGCGGGATACCTCTTCTCTGGTGGCGACAAGGGCTTTTTTATGCAGCTCATGATAGCAAGTTCAATTGTTGCTTTTGCCATCAACATGGCAAACATGATAGCAGGACTGACGAAAAGCCTTGGTCTGAATGCGTTTATTATTCAAATGCTTGGGCAAACCAACGCACCCGACAAAACCCAACGCAATATCCTGCTGCTTTTGACGGCCCTTGCGTTTGGTGCGGCTTATCTCTGGCAAATGGGCTGGACTGTCGAAGGTGTATCCTGGACAAAATGGGGCGGCCTGTTTCTGACGCTGGTGATTTCGGGCATCGGTATTGCGTCATCCTTGCCCGGTGGCATTATTCTAGCACTTGGACGACGCAGCAAACTGACGGTTATCCGTGTACTTTGCGTATCATTTATCGAGGTGTTCCGCTCGGTGCCACTGATCACCGTATTGTTCATGGCGACAACCATGTTCCCGTTGTTCATGCCCGAAGGCTTCGTGCTAAACAAACTGGTACAGGTAATCATCGCCGTGATCCTGTTTAACGCCTGCTATATGGCCGAAACGGTTCGCGCCGGGCTTCAGGCAATACCTAGGGGTCAGTATGAGGGGGCTCATACTATCGGATTAGGTTACTGGAAAACTATGGGGCTGGTCATCATGCCACAAGCACTAAAGCATATGATCCCAAACATCGTAGGCAGCTTTATCGGGTTGCTTAAAGATACTACACTTGTATCGATCATCGGCCTGTTTGATATCCTCGGGATGTTGCGCTCGATCAGTAAAGACGTACCATGGATCGGACTTCACAAAGAGCCACTTATCTTTGGCGCAATCCTGTTCTTTATTCTCTGCTTCTCAATGTCAAAATACAGCCGGCATCTCGAAGTGAAACTTTCGGCTGGCAAACAGCATTGACCTGTAAATCAAGGAAAACATCATGATAAACGAACAAACACAGGGCCAGTTAGCTTCCGCTATTTCAAGCGAAGTGATGATAGAAGTGAACAAGATGAACAAATGGTACGGGTCGTTTCATGTGTTAAAGGACATCGACTTGACAGTACACACTGGTGAACGGATTGTGGTCTGTGGCCCATCGGGTTCCGGTAAATCCACCTTGATCCGCTGCATAAACGCTTTGGAAGAGCACCAAGAGGGCGATATCATTGTTGACGGTATCAAACTGGGTAAAAATCTGAAAAATCTCGATCATATCCGCACAGAAGTCGGTATGGTTTTTCAAAACTTTAACCTTTTTCCGCACATGACTATTCTGGAGAATTTAATTCTTGGCCCGATCTGGGTTCGCAAGATGAGTAAAGCTGACGCCATTGAAACCGCTATGATGTATCTTGAACGCGTGAAAATTCCGGAACAGGCAGATAAATATCCTGGCCAAATGTCAGGTGGGCAACAACAACGCGTGGCTATCGCGCGCTCACTTTGCATGAACCCCAAGATAATGCTGTTTGACGAGCCGACCTCTGCACTTGACCCAGAGATGATCAAGGAAGTGCTTGATGTTATGGTTGAACTGGCGGGTACCGGCATGACGATGATTGTGGTGACGCATGAGATGGGCTTTGCCAAAACCATTGCTGATCGGGTGATATTCATGGATGAGGGCGATATCGTTGAGCAAAATAAACCTTCGGAGTTCTTTGAAAATCCGCAGCACGAACGCACAAAGCTATTTTTAAGCCAGATACTTTAAACTGATCCAAATATAACTCTGACAGAGAAAAATTATGTCTTACGAATTATTCGTAGAAGTCACGCGCAATAAGACCGTCGAAAGTCGCCATTTTGGCGCAGCAGTCGTGTGTGATTATAATGGTGATATTTTAGAAAGCTGGGGTGATGCCGAGCAGCTGGTTTTCCCGCGGTCCGCCCTTAAACAGATGCAAGCCATTGATGTAATCGAAAGCGGTGCCTGTGACCATTTCGGTCTGACTGATGCCCAGTTAACACTGGCTTGCGCTTCACATCAGGGTGAACCGATGCATCAAAGCCTGGTTGAGACTTGGCTCAGTAATTTGGGTCTTGGTGAGGGCGATCTGGCTTGTGGTACCGCTTTGCCAGATGACATCGAAACCGCGCACCATGTTCTGGCCTCGGGCCACCATGGGTGTCGGTCATACCACAATTGTTCAGGAAAACACGCAGCATTCTTGACCAATGCACTGCATCTCGGGTTGCCGACGGAGGGCTATCACCTGATCGATCATCCGTTACAGCAGCGTGCAATTAATATCCTGTCGGATTTAGCCGACTGTGATTTGCGCGCGTTCCCTTTGGGCATTGACGGCTGTGGTTTTCCGGCCCCGACAATGCCTCTTTCGCGGCTGGCTCACGCCTTAGCCCGTTTCGCCAAACCGGTCGCTCTGAGTACCGCACGGGCTGCCGCAATCAACCGTCTGCACACTGCAATCGCAGCAAACCCACTTTACGCCGCTGGTAATGGCACCATTGTCAGCGCCTTGATTTCAGCTACCAATGGTCGTGTTCTGGCTAAGACCGGTGCCGAGGGCGTTCTTGTAGCCGCCATACCCACGCTTGGTCTGGGCATCGCGTTGAAAATCGCTGACGGCAATGCCCGCCCCCGCGCGACCTCATTACTGGCAATTATCGACCACCTCGACATCCTGTCCGGTGCCGAAAAAAACCTACTCCATGAACATATGACCACGCCTGTCGAAAACTCTCTTGGATTAGTTGTTGGGGAAATAAGGCCGGCCCAGTCATGGTTGACGGCACTGCGGAAATAGGCCAGCAAACCTTTGCACGACATATCCATTTTTGTTTTGTTTCCCATTATGCGTAGATCTTAATATTATTCCTTTAATACCATTCCGCTACCTAAGTAATGAAGCATTAGTGACCTCGTTTGGAATTCACAGTGAAATACAATCAGAATATCAGCGCTGCAGTACTTGCTATTGGGGCTTCAGCCATTTTGAGCTTCATCGATAATTTTGTTGCTGAAATCTCTGAAGAAGCCGGACTTTGGCAGTTCCAATTAACAAGAACATTAATGGCATTGCCATTACTCTATCTTGGATCACGAGTTTTCAAAGCCAGTATCTTACCCTCCAACATCAAATTGTTGACAATCCGTAGTGTTATAGTTTCAGCTGGATTATTGATGTATTTCGCGACACTGGGATTTTTACCGGTTACCCAAGCTGCCGCTGGTCTATTCACTGCCCCAATTTGGGTTCTTATATTTTCCGCAACACTGTTTTCTCATCGCCTTGAGGCTTGGCAAATACTTGCCACCCTTGGTGGTTTCGCAGGTGTATTAATGTTGTTAAAAATCGATCCCAGGTCAATCAATTTGCTTACCTCATTGCCGCTAATAGCCGGAGCGTTTTATGGGTTAGGTATGATGATTACTCGCCATTGGTGTGCCTCAGAAAATCCTGCCTCACTGGCTTTCGGTATATTCCTAACTATGGGTGTTTTTAGTATTTTGCCGTTAACCTATTTTACATTCTGGCCTTCGAATGGTGAGATTTCGTTGTTTATAATGCGCGGCTATCAGCCAGTTTCTCAGACATTCTATTGGTTAACTTTGCTGCAAGCAGTCGGTTCGGTGATTGCAGTGTCACTGATATCACAGGCTTATCGTTTTGGTGACCCTACATACGTCGCGGTTTTTGAGTATTCATTCCTTATATTTGCAGCCATCTGGACATTCCTACTTTGGAACAAAGGGATTGGAATTGATTCTGCAATTGGGATCGCACTAATAATATTCTGTGGAAGTGTTATCGCGATTATTGGTGGTAAACGAAAAAACTGAAGAAGCCGAGCCGGCATTGTCAAAGGAATTTGATGGTTTTGGAATCGCAAAAGATTTTCGTAAAATGATATCACAAAATCACTTTAATTATTTCAATACATCACCTGAATTCGTACATTTGGTGACCTGGCTTGGTTAATTGACACTGGATGAAATTAATCTGACAAGACCTTAAAGATAGCCTCCGACAAAAGCATGTCGCAAACAGTCGGCACACAGTATCTTTCGTACGTTAGTAAAAGAGTGAAGAATTTACCGAGGCCACGCCATGTCCAGCATCGATTACAACGCCGGCTACGATATCAGCCACAGTCGTGGTTTGGTCTTTGTGTTTGCCGCGGGCGTGCTGTGGTCGACGGTGGGCCTTGGTATCCGGCTGATAGAAGAAGCCAGTGTCTGGCAAATTTTACTCTACCGCTCCATTGCGCTCAGTGCATTTCTTTATGTTGTGATCCGTTTGCGCAGCACCGAAAGTCCATTCGCACAGGCATACCGCTCGGGTCTGCCCTCCGTGATCGCGGGGCTCGCTTTGGTAGCGGCCTATTCAGGTGGTATTTACTCCATCCAAGTCATTCCTGTTGCCAACGCGCTTTTGCTCTTTGCAACCGCGCCCTTTATGACTGCCATTCTGGGTCGGATTGTCTTGCGAGAACGCGTCCGGTCAGCCACTTGGATCGCCATTTTTGTGGCCATCGGCGCCATCGCGATCATGGTCTCTGACCAAACCTCTGGCGGCGCGGTAGACGGCACCTTAGCGGCACTTGGCTCAGCCTTCGGTTTTTCGGTATTCACCGTCGCACTGCGCTGGGGCAAATCAGGCGAGATGCTTCCGGCGGTATTCCTCTCTGGACTGTTCGCCATCATCATCACATCTGCCATTTGCCTGTTTTTGGGCCTCTCTTTTGTCCTGTCTGCACGCGACGGGGGCATCTCTATGGGCATGGGAGTCTTTCAAGTGGGGGCAGGATTAGTCCTATACACCTTGGGTTCGCGCACGCTCCCGGCCGCAGAATTGACGTTACTGTCCCTCGCCGAAGTGCTGCTTGGCCCCTTCTGGGTTTGGTTGTTCTTGGGAGAGGACGCATCCCTTCGCACCCTCATCGGCGGCGCCTTGCTTTTAGCGGCAATCGCTGGCAATGCATTGTCCGGTGTTCGGCGAAAACCCCCACCTGTAAGTAGGGTGTGAAAATTGCCAATTACGAGGTTGATCCAAACATGACAATATCGGCTCGGGTGTCTGTTATGGGCTGAAATTGGGATGTCTGAAATGGGCGGGAAGCCGATATTTGCCTGGTTTAAATGCGCCTCCTTGCCACGGGCTAAAGCAGACAATGGGGGCGTTTGATTTGAGAAGCAGATCAGTTGAGCCCGCCGCCCTAAGTCGTGATTAACCAAATGTAGATGATGACCACAGACCGTAGTAGAAAACACGTTGGAAAATTGTGGTGGTTTGACAGATCGCAACACCACCCTTGTGGACGGTTAGTCGTGGTACGGCGCGGTGTCATGTGCGATCCGCCCGTCTTCAAGGGTCACGATCCGGTCGGCCAATTCTAGGATACGATCGTCATGTGTTACCATCACAGTGGTTGTACCGCGCTTTTGTCCCAACTTCTTTAGCATCTTGACCACCGTCATACCGCTTTCGCTGTCCAGTGCCGCTGTGGGCTCGTCGGCAAAGATCACATCGGGATTGCCGACCAATGCGCGCGCTACTGCGACGCGTTGTTTCTGTCCGCCCGACAGATTTGCAGGCAAATACCCCATCCGGTCCGCTAGTCCGACAAGGGATAAGGCATAGCGGGCGGCATCGTGTTGTGCTTGCCGGTCGGGCAGCCCGTGCACTTGCAGCCCCATCAGCACATTTTGCAGCGCCGTCAAGCTGCCATGCAGATTGTGTGCCTGAAATATGAAGCCCAGTCTGCGCCGTAGCGATTCGTTCAGGGCGTGGTCTGCACCGTTCAGTTCGTGACCCATTAGATTGATCGATCCGTCTTGCACATCGCGCAGGCACCCCATCAAGGTAAGCACCGTAGTCTTGCCCGACCCTGAAGGACCCATCAATATGGTCAGGCTTCCGCGCTTTACATGCAGGTTTACATCAAAGATCGCCTGTTTGCGCGCTTCGCCGGTACCGAACCAGTGGTTTAAGCCAGTGACTGCAATCGGGGTATCTTCTGACATCGCGAGCCTTAGAACAAATCTGCGGGGTCAGCCGTAGCCAACCGCCGTGTTGCGATTGCACCTGAAGCCGAACAAGCGACCAATGTACCGATGAACACCATAGCTGCCATATTTGCTGTCATGGCCAAGGGCAGACCTGTCGCGGCCTTCATCCCCACCAGCAATCCACTGGCGACAAAGAATCCAGGCACAAAGCCCAGAATGGCAAGGATCAGGGCTTCCTCGAATACAATACCAAGAAAAAAAGACTGCGGGTAACCCATGGCCTTGAACGTGGCATATTCGCTTAAGTGATCCGCAACATCTGTGGACAGCACCTGATAGACAATCACGATGCCCACCAGCATGCCGATGATCACGCCAAAGCCAAAGATGATCCCGGTCGGACGCTCGGTCTGCTGATAGCTTTGATCTTCGGCGGCGGCTTGCGCAAAGCTTCGGATGCGCAGGGTTTTGTCCGAGATCAACTCGCGCAACCGGGCCGCCACAACATCTGGGTCAGCACCGCGCGCGACTTGCAGCAGAATGTGATTGGGTGCTGCAGAACTGCGCTTGGGAAACAGTGTTAAAAACGTCTGATCCGAGAGCATCATGTAACCATCAACCCCAAACCCTCCGCCGCCCTGAAATGTGTCGTAAAGCGTTAGCTTAGTACCCAGCACCTCGAGCGAGGTGGGGGTTTGCGGGCGTATTGCTGCGGCCTCTTCGCGTGGCAGGCCACGGCTGAACATGTCGAGGATGCCGGCGTTCGGCAATTGCAGCGTACTGGTTTTTCGCGCCATGGAGGGGGAAAGGAACTGTGGCAGTGTCGGGTCAATGCCATAGGTGGTCAATGCTAGATTGTCGGTCTCACGCGCCCAGTCTACAATTGCGATGAACAGCCCGGTACCCCCGATTACATCCTGATCGGCCAACGCCTGAAACAGCCATTGCCGTGCGACATTGCTGCCCTCAGACATCGAATTGGCGTCCGAGGCCGAGATCATGATGTCGGTTTGAAAAAACTCGTAAGGCTTCAGCGTGGCCGTAGCCATCGAATTCATGATGCCAAGCTGGACGAAAACCAGAACATTAGCAAATGCCACTCCGGCCAGGGCGGCCGCAAAGCGGGGGCGACTGTGTGTCAGCTGCAACCAGCCAATAGGCAATCGTCCAAAAAGCCATTGTAGCAATCGGCTCATTCTGCCGCCTGCGCTGTTACCCGTGTATCAATGCGTGCAATCACTTCGAGGTTGGTAAAACGGGCCGCGATAGCCGATGATTTGGCATCTAGCTCAACCATCACTGTAATTACCCGGGCATCGGTATTTGCAGCAGTGTCATCCGACACCAACCCTTGCCTGCCTACTGTCAAGCCAATCGACTGTACCCGGCCTTGCAGGGTCTGCTCGATGGCCTTAGCGACCAGTTCCACCGGTTGGCCCACGGCAACCGAAACGATACGATCTTGATAAACTTCGACCTCGGCCATCATCTGTTCAGTATCGCCCATCTCCATGATGCCTATGACGGGGGGGCGCTCGCCGGCCCGTGCATGAATGTCCAGCACCATACCGGTGATTGGCGCCTGAACGGTCGCACGGCTCAAGTCCAGCCGGGCGCGGTTCAGTTCGGCATTTGCGGCGTCAAGATTGCGGGAAGCGACAATCACATCTGGCTGCATGTCCACATCTTCTGCAGTGAAACGCGCCAGTGTTGCATATGCCTTTGCGACCGCTAGGGAAGCCTGCCGATCGGCAGTTGCAACAGCATCGTATGCAGCCTTGGTTGTCACCCCGCTCTGAAACAGTTCTTTCGCGCGAATATAGTCCGCAGCAGCCTCGGCGGCGGCGGATTGTGCCTGCTCCAAACCAGCCTGGGCCTCGTTTCGTGAATTTTGCACCATGGTTTTCGTCTGTATCAATGTGGCTTTCCAGACAGCGACATTGGCCTCAGCCAACAGCACCGCACTTTCCAGTTGGCCCTCATTGTCAAGCCGTGCCACAACGGTACCCTTTTTCAGGTGATCACCGGTAGCGACAAGAATATCTGCGATCCGGGCATCACCTGCACCGTAAGGTGGGGCGACGATAGACACATCTCCGTGCGGCATCAGACGTGCCAGACCTATGACATCGGTCACCTGCATTGTTTTGATCATATCCGGCGGCAACTCTATCTCGGATGGTAAAGCAATCGGGGTTTTCGAACCACCGCCCGGTTGCAGCCCAGTGAGCGTAAAGAACTTTTGCAACGCAGGAGGCTGAAAATACATGCCGATCACGCCACCGCTGAACATGAAAACCGGGACTAAAAGAACCAGCAGGTATCGCTTACGAAAACGAAACCAGCGGGGTTTGGCGGTTGCAGAAACGGGCGCGTGGCTAACTACCTCAAGCGGGAGATCAGTGTCTTGCGGTTCGGTCATGGTTTCCTCAGGTCCGAGTTCTTTGATACTTCTGCTGCACAGATAATGCTTTTGCACAACGGATTACAAGGTGCTCTTATTGTGTATTTGGGTGTATAGCGGCCTGAGTGTGCGTTTTCGAAAACTCAAATTTATAACTGGCGCATATTTTTATAGTTCTCCTTAGCTATGGGTGACAGCTACCCGCACCAAACAGAAGTTTGCACAGCGACTAGTCAACGACCCGCTTGGAATCAGGTTATTCTTTTTTTCGTGAGAGCCGAACGGCAGGTTTAGCCAGTTGTTTCAGCGGACCTTCGCGCAATGATTTAACAATGACAGCTCGACGCAGAAGTTACCATTAGTAACAGCGCAGTGAAAGTTAGGAAGCCCACAGAGCGGTCAATCTCATAGTAGAATGTAGCTCTGTTCATCAATGTCTGTTTTGGGAAAGCCGGGATGTGACAACATAAGGCGATGCGAACTGCAGCTTTGCCCTGTCATATCAGACGCTAAAGAAGGGCGTGGGGTGCTATACCAAACACCTTGGGAGCAGTCATTGGCAATCTGCCCGCTTATGCGTCTTTAAGAAGTTACTCAGATTAATGTGCGGAAGCAAACAGAATTGGCCCTATTGTCATAACCAGAATTGCCACGACAACAATGCTGACCAGATCAAGAATTATTCCGGTTTTCAACATATCGGACACTTTGATCTCGCCGGAGCCAAAAACGATGGCGTTGGGTGGCGTGGCGACCGGCAACATAAACCCGATGGTTGCTGCCAGTGCAACCGACATCATCAAAAGAACAGGATCAATATTCAGCCCTGCGGCACTCGCGCCCGCGACCGGTAAGAATATCGCGGCAACTGCCGTATTACTGGCAAGCTCCCCCAGTAAAACGATGACCATAAATATACTCAACAAAAACAGAAATGTCGGCAGAAAAGCTAGTATGGATGTAGCACCCCCAATCCAAGTGGCAAGACCGCTTGTGTTAATAGCATCTGCAAGCGCAAGTGCGCCACCAAACAAAACCAGGATGTCCCAACGGATTTTCAATGCATCATCCCACTCCAAAAGCCTTTTGCTATCCGATCGAGAGGCGGGCAGAATGAATAAAAGCAGTGCCGCGGCTATTGCGATGCCTGCATCACTTAAATGCAACCACGGAAAGAAACCTGATAACACACCCCGAAAAATCCAGAAGAAAGCAGCAAGGCCAATAATCACTGAGACGAAAAGTTCCGCCCGGCTGAAGTCACCCAGTTTTGCAGCTTCATTTGCAATATAACTACCTTTCAGAAAATCGCGGGGGATGTTCATGCGAAAGGAATATCGGGTTATCAGCAACCATGACAAAGGAAGCAGTACTACAACCGCCGGAACGCCGATCATCATCCAACGCCAGAATTCCACTTCGATGCCATAGGTTCTATTCATGAAACCGGCAAAAAGCGCGTTTGGCGGTGTTCCGATCAGGGTTCCCATTCCGCCAATGGTTGCCGAATATGCTATTGCCAACATTAATGCCGTCGAGAACTTCGCAATTTCAGCCTTTTCGCCTTGGCTGGCACGCATTTGAATGGCAGACACGATCGATTGCCCGATTGGAAGCATTATCATTGTCGTCGCGGTGTTACTGACCCACATGCTAAGAAACGCCGTTGCGATCATCATACTGGCGATGATGCCCGGAAGGCTTAAGTGCCCCAGTCTTAGAATTCCATAGGCAAAACGTTGGCTTAATTGTTGTTTAACCATTGCCCTGGCCATAAGAAATCCACCAAGAAACAGAAAAATCAACGGGTTGGCATAAGACATAGCGGTGGCATCGATTGTTGCGATCTCAAGTGCCGGAAAAAGAACGATTGGCAGAAGCGCTGTTGCGGCAAGCGGTATTGCTTCTGTCATCCACCACATAGCCATAAGCAAACAGACGGCGGCCACCTCCCAACCTTCGGGGGTAAGTCCTGAAGGTGCAGGAAGTGCCAGCATAATAACAGCCACAATCGGTCCGAAAACCAAGGCTACCCGCCCGATTGCCTTTTCGGGTCCACCGATGGATTTTGCCCAAAAGTTATCAAACATAGCTGCTTTCTTTTATCTCACGCATCGTTAATTGACCACTTTGGCACTGTACAATAATCTGAGGGTATTGTCAGAGGAATTTGGCTGAAGTAACCCGCTTGGCTATTTAGTGAGCCGGTTTTCTATGCATAATAGATCTTACGGAATTACCCTCTTTGAATGGGTTAAAAGACCATCAGTATGCTTCATTGACCTAGATCAATGCACAATCGGTTATGTTTGCTAAACTACGTTAGCGAGTAACTTTATAGGTGTGAAATGAAGCCCATTATAACTTGGATTGTCATCGCTGATTATGGAAAAGCCCGATTTGTGGAAAACACAGGTGTGGGTCATGGACTAACGGCTGTGGATATACCCGATTTAAAAGCCCCGGAAAAAGAAACATATCAAAGCCCACCCGGCCGATCATACGACAGTATGGGCCAAGGGCGGCATAATCTGGAGGCAAACCATGGCCGGGTAGCCACGCAATTTGTTAAGGATCTATTGGAACGGTTGGAAGGATACCACGAGCAAAGTCGTTTTGATCGGCTGATTATTTGTGCGGCACCACGTATGTTGGGTGAAATTCGCAGTGTTATAAAACCACAGTTAAAACAATCCGTTTATGCAGAGTTGGAAAAGGATTTAGTTAACATTAAGTTAAATGATCTGCCAAAGCATCTGCAAAATCTGATAGCTCTTTAGCATTAATCAAAAGACATATTGGCACATCACAAATTTCTTAAGTATCTAAAACCTTGGAGAATAACGATGGAAATGAAGTCAGTTTTATCAATACAATCTGTGCATGATAACGCGCAAAATGTTAATCAGATCATCAACTTTGCCCAAGTTAATAAATTACATTTGGATTTGGTGATCCTCGCCCCCTTGGTTCGACCCTATGTAAATGTAGATGGGGTGATCATGAATGACATCACATTCGCAGAAAACAAAAATCTGTCAGAAAAAAGCCATGCCTTGAAAAAACAGATAATCAAGGCGGGTGACCGACAGGGTATATCAATGTCAGTTGCTGTCGAAATTGCGGATACCGCTTTGTTTGACAGAATACTTGAAAGGTATGCAAATTGTTCAGATTGCTTGGTTATAAGCCATAGTTTGATGATGCAAAATGATTTGGTGAAAAGATCATTTGTAGACATTTTAAAGGATAACAGTTGCCCGGCAATACTTTTGGTTGGCGAAGGCCCAATCTTTCAAGATTTAACAAATGTTATGATCGCATGGGATGGTGGTGTGGCTGCTGCAACTGCAATACGCGATGCTATTCCAATCCTACAACAGGCTAGGAATATATCGCTGGTATGTGTGGATCCATCCCCTGATGAAACCGGTGATATTCCCGGTGATGATATGGCGCATTATCTGGTGCGCCACAAAATTGATGTGACGGTGGAACTTATTCCAAGCGCAGGTCAAAGTGTTGCACAGGCGCTGTTTCAAAAAGCCAAGGATATGGATGCGGATCTGATCATAATGGGTGGGTATGGGCGCAGCCGGCTGCGTGAATGGATTTTGGGAGGAACAACAAGTGATACGCTTTCTTCGGCAAGTTGTAGTGTATTTATGGCGCATGGCTGATTGTGTTGTAATGAACAACCGCCCTATCTGGGTTTCCAAATCATAAATAGTCTCTTTTACGCAGGGCTTAAGCTGCTGCGAAGCGCTATATATTCCATTAAATCGGCTAAGGTGATCACACCAAGTAAAACACCTTTGTCTGCCACCAACATTTTTCTTTGCCCGGTTTGTGACATCTTGGTTATCAAATCATTTAAATCAAAATCCGGCGAAACTGTATTCTGGGCATTAGAGGAAATATAAACATCGCCCACTTTTGTTGTTGCGCGACTTTCCATATCAATCTTCATTATAACATTATTGTCGATATACCCCAAAAGATGGTTACCTTTTGTTACGGGAATAAAACTTACAGCGTGGCGCAGCATTGTTTCATCCACCACTTTTTTAATTGTATCTTGAACATCTGCTGTAAAAACCACCTTACTCATCAAGGCATTGATCGATTTCCCCTTTAATCCTTCAGTTAACAGTACCTGATTATAACTGGACTTAGATGCCATATAGATAAAAAAACCGATGAGTATTTGCCATAAACCACCAAACCCTATGCCGGTGAAAACCGCTAAAGCCCCAGTGGTAATCAGAAAAACCGCAAAAACCTGACCCGCAATGCTGGCAACATGTGTTGCTCCAATAAAATTCCCGCTGCTACGCCATAGTATGGCGCGTAAAACCCGACCGCCATCCAAAGGGAAAGCCGGTACCAAATTGAATCCTGCGACTATTAAATTGACCAAAGTCAGATAGCTAAGAAGTTCCTGCAAAGCTGCGGATGCGTTCACTGATATACTGAACTTGTGGCAAAGGAAAAACAGCCCGGCCAATGCAAAACTGCTGATTGGGCCGACGATGCTGATCCAAAGCTCTGAAGAAGGTGTTTTGGTTTCTTCCTCCAACTCTGCAACGCCGCCGAATATAAACAGCGTGATGTTTTTTACTTCGATACCGTAAACGCGTGCCATTAAAGAATGTGACAACTCATGGATAAGCAATGATATGAACAGACCCAACATCGCAGCAATCGACATTCCCAGATAAACAATTCCGGACTGATCCGGTAAGACATCGGGGAAATATGCTGTGGTTAATGTCCAGACAATCAATGCCGCAATGAAAAACCAACTTGGATCAATTCTAATCCGGAAGCCAAGTACCTCGATCAGGTTAAGCGCATTTTTGAACATCCGGGATCGTCCTTTCTAATAAACATCGCTTCTCTTGATACCAAAATTTTTATGGTTTTATATTGATGCAAATCAAGTCAAGCATATGAAAATCAGGCATGATTAGATGATTATTGGGTTTTAAGGCAAAATTTCCTGCACAGGTATTGAGCGAAATCAAGGTTCAGGATGCTAAATTACTTTAATATTGCCGCATGGATAAATTTAACGATCGGTCAAAATCTATATTCAGGATTTCCAACTTATCAAAGGTCTATCAGACCGGAGATATAGAGGTACGCGCGTTGAACGACGTCACTCTGGCGCTAAAAGAGGGTGAAATGACCGTTCTTCTGGGGCCGTCAGGCAGTGGTAAATCGACATTTTTGAATATCGTTGGCGGGTTGGATCAAGCAACAACTGGCACCGTATTTTTCAAGGATACCGAGCTTACATCATGCAATGAGAGGCAATTAACCCGTTATCGCCGCGATCATGTGGGTTTTGTGTTTCAATTCTATAATCTGATACCAAGCTTAACAGCCTGGGAAAATGTCGCGTTGGTTACCGAAGTTGCCAAATCACCTATGAGGGTCGATGACGCACTGGCATTGGTTGGCCTTGAGAACCGTATGACACATTTTCCTGCGGAACTTTCAGGAGGAGAGCAGCAACGTGTTGCAATTGCACGCGCGATTGTAAAACGCCCTGAAGTATTGCTTTGCGATGAACCAACCGGTGCCCTCGACTCCAAAACGGGGATTGTCGTTTTAGAGGCACTGTCGAAGATTAACGAAGATTTGGGGACGACAACGGCTATCATCACACACAATGCCGGTATTCAACAGATCGCCCATAGGGTGATTTCGTTTTTGGATGGGCGCATTTCGAACATTCATGAAAATTCGTCACGTATAAAACCGGCCGAGGTGGTATGGTAATGATAAGCGTTCTGGACAAAAAACTGCTGCGGGATCTTAGGCATCTATGGGCGCAAGCACTTGCCATTGCGCTTGTTATGGCTTGTGGAGCCGCGACAATTATATTGGCTGTCGGTTCTTACCGCTCACTGGAAGAAACACGTGGTGCGTTTTACGACCGGTACAGATTTGGCTCTGTTTTTGCTTCTGCAGTTCGCGCACCAACCCACCTTAAGTCACGGATCGAGGCGATATCCGGGATATCCGGGGTGGAGCTTCGGATTGTGGAACCCGTTTTGCTGGATGTTGTTGGAATGAAAGAACCCGCGTCCGGTTTAGCGATTTCAATTCCCGATCATCGCGATGCGAAAGTCAATCGACTTTATCTTAGAAAAGGCCGGTTGCCGGAACCAAATCGGGGTACAGAGGTTGCAGTTATCGAGACATTCGCCAAAGCGCATGGGTTTGTTCCCGGCGATCATTTTAGCGCAATAATCAATGGCAAAAAGCAGGAACTGGATATTGTTGGTCTGGTTCTATCACCGGAACATATTTATTCGATTGGCCCGGGTGATATGGTCCCGGACCCGAAAAGGTTTGGCGTGTTCTTTATGTCTGAAAATGCTCTTAGCGGTTTATTCAATATGGAAAACAGCTTTAACGATTTAAGTGCTACCACTATGCGAAATGCCGGCATAAAGCAGATCATGGGCGATATTGACGATCTTTTGAAACCATACGGCGGTGTTGGTGCTTATGATCGGGAAGACCAGATATCTAACGCTTTTCTGGATGCGGAA
>JAJFHY010000205.1 GCA_021775375.1 Amylibacter sp.
TGTTTTCCAAAGTAAAAAACCAACCGGCAGATCAATCAGTGAACAGCTGGGCAATATTCAAGCAGTGGCAAAAGTTCTACGCCCTTGACGCCGTTAAAATAATTCCCATATATTAATAACCGGATGCCCGAATGGGGTCCTGTATACTACAAATGGCCTGTCCGTATGGAAGGCTGAAACCAACGTATCGCTTCTATAGGAGGATGACGATTATGCGCAATTATGATTTTGCACCCCTTTACCGTTCCACAGTAGGTTTTGACCGTCTGGCTAATATGCTGGATCGTGCTTTGACTACGGATGTGGGCACAAACACTTACCCACCTTACAATATAGAAAAATCGGGGGAAGATACCTACCGAATTTCTGTGGCTGTGGCCGGGTTTAGCGAAGATGAGCTGTCAGTAGAAATGCGTGACGGCCAATTGGTGATTTCTGCGAAGAAAGTTGAAACCGAAACGGATGAAACTTCGCAGTATCTGCACCGTGGCATTGCCGCTCGTGCTTTTGAAAAACGCTTCCAAATGGCCGACCATGTGCGCCCTGTGGCGGCTGAAACCAAAGATGGCTTATTGCACATAGACTTGGTTCGCGAAGTACCGGAAGCATTGAAACCGCGCCGGATTGAGATCGCTTCAACCGGTACGATTGATGCCAAGCCAGTAAAAACTAAAAAAGTTACAAAAGAAGCCTAAACTTCTAAAAATTAGCCGCGCTTATTCCTCCCGATAAGTGCGGTTGATCTGTCCAAATGTGCGCTCTCCCCCGCCACATTCGGCATAGACGCCACCCCTTTCTTAGTGTCAGGGGTGGCGTTGTTTCATTTCAATGATTGCGCCAGACGCATCAATTGTACAGCCTCGGCACGGTAGCCGTAAGGGTCGTTGCCTTTGCCGGCATTAGCCAGTGCGATGTTTTGATCCCAGCTCCAGTTGTTCAAGTATTTTGACTTGGTCAAAAGCTGTCCGAAACCCGCAATTGCAGCGGCAAACTTTGCTTCCTGCTCGGGTTCACTTGACACAGACGAAATAGGGGTCGTGATCAATTTGCTTTTCGAAGCTCCCGGCGCCTTATAGCGCAACTTCAAAAATCCGTATTCGTCCAGCCCGTCAGTGGAAACCGTTTCAGCCTGATACCGCAACGCATCGCTTTTGATCGCAGGCGAACCAACAGGCGTGATCTCGTAAATCGCCGTGACCGTATGGCCCGCACCTATTTCACCGGCATCCACCGCATCATTATTAAAATCCTCACGGTTTAACGCGCGGGTCTCATAGCCAATCAGCCGGTATTCTGCAATCTGTGCGGGGTTGAATTCCACCTGAATTTTTACATCATTGGCAATCGGAAACAGTGCACCTGTTACCTGATCCACCAGCACTTTTTGCGCCTCTGACAAGGTGTCGATATAAGCAGCCATACCGTTGCCGTTTTGGGCCAGGGACTGCATCATATCATCGCGGTAATTGCCGTTGCCAAAGCCGAACACAGACAAATAAACGCCCGTATCACGCTTTTCTTCCACGAAACGCTTCAATTCTTCAGGGTCGGAAATTCCAACATTGAAATCACCGTCCGTAGCCAGCAGAACACGCCCGATACTATCGTCCGACTGCATGGTTTCAGCCATTGCGTAAGCCTGACGCAACCCCGCTTGCCCGGCGGTAGAGCCGCCCGCCTCCAGCCGTTCAAGGCTTTGCAGAATTTTATCTTTGTCACTTGCAGCGGTTGGTTCCAAAACCGTACCCGCACTACCGGCATAGGTCACAATCGCAATCTTATCGGTTGGTCTCAACGTGTTCAACAACAGCCGGAAAGATTGCTTTAACAACGGTAGTTTATCAGCATCCTGCATAGAGCCAGAGGTATCTATCAGGAATACAAGGTTCAGTGGGTGGCGATTTTCGACATCCGGTTTTGCGCCTTGAATACCGATATGCAGCAACTTTGTATCGGGGTTCCACGGGGTTTGAAAAACTGAAACCCGCGTCGAAAACGGTGCTTCTGACAGATCGGGCGCTGCGTAATCATACGGAAAATAATTGATCATTTCCTCGATCCGCACTGATTCCACAGGCGGTAGCCGCCCACCCTCAATGGCGCTGCGCACATAGGCATAGGATGCCGTATCCACATCGATGGAAAAGGTCGATACCGGTTCATCACTGGTAATCTTCAACGGGTTCGGGGCCGCATTTGAAAAGGTTTCTTTTGACGGCTGTACAGGAACTGCCATTGGTTCACTTGCAACAATACTTGGTGCGGCATAACCCGAAACTTGATCGGCACTGATCGCCGATAAACTACTGGTCATATCTCTTTCGCGGGCCTGCTTTTTTGATTTGGCAGGGGCAGCCTTGGCGATTTGTGCGACTTCCTCTTGCACGACGGGTTCCGCCAGTGACATTTCCTGATCATTTAAGGCTTCAGTTTTATACTGTTGGTCATATTTGCTTTCTGCAACACGCCCAAGGTTATCCAAAGAAAAACCAGAGTCATTAATCAATGGCCGGGTCACCACAATCGCCAAGCCCACAACACACAACGCGCTGGTGGTATAAAGCATGGGGCGCAAATTAATTGATTTCAACATATCTAATACTCCTGTCCAAATGCCAGACACGTTTTGTGCCGGCTTATGGATAGGACGCAAGGCAGGGGAGGTTTCTTGGGTCTCAGCAAAACTTTTTTGCGCCATCGCCAGAATGTCTGCCTTGCGACCAGGGTTTGATGCAGGCTTTGCGGCCTTTAAGGCGCGTTCCAATCTGTCCATTTCATCGCTCATGGATAGGTCTCCTCTGATTGCGCCAATGCGCGCAGGTGTTTTTTGGCTTCGCTGATCCGCCATGAAATAGTGCCTGCGGGCACACCCAGAACCGCGCTGGCTTCTGCATGGTTTAGGTCTTCTGCCAATGTCAGCACCAGAGTTTCGTGCAGATCTACGGGCAGGGTTTTCATCGCTTGCGCCAGCCACGCCCGATCCCGGGCCTTTTCATTGGCGTCTTGTTGGTGCATTTCAAACATATCGCTCCAACCATGTTGGGCGTTTTGGCGGGTTTTTTGCCTGCGCAGTAAATCTTTGGCGGCGTTAATCGTGACACGGTAAAGCCAAGTGGTAAACTTGGCGTCTCCCCGAAACGAGTTCAGCTTTTTGGGCAAAGCGCAACACACATCCTGCGCCAAGTCTTCGGCCAAAGATTGCGAACCCAGCATACGGTAACCAAGCCGCAGGATCATATCGTAATGGCGTTCGAGCAACTGACCGAACGCCTGCGCATCACCCGATTGGGCGCGATTTACCAGAATTTCGTCGCTCTGTTCCATCCTCATAGGCTATTAGACGGATGGCCCGTGTCAATTCTTGGAAAAAATTAAATTTTTCTTAAGCTTTGGTTTTAATCGACGTGCAGATATATTTCATTTCCAGATATTCATCTATGCCGTGATGTGAACCTTCGCGTCCCAAGCCCGATTGTTTGACGCCGCCGAACGGGGCAACTTCATTGGAAATCAGCCCTGTGTTGACGCCGACCATGCCATATTCCAATGCTTCTTGTACGCGGATAACCCGGCTTAGATCATTGGAATAAAAGTATGATGCCAGACCAAAAATCGTGTCATTGGCCGCGGCCACAACCTCATCTTCGGTTTTAAAGCTGAACAAGGGGGCGACAGGACCAAAAGTTTCTTCGTTGGTGACGGCCATGTCAGATGTTACACCTGTCAGGATAGTTGGTTCAAAGAACGTGCCGCCCAAAGCATGGCGTTTGCCGCCAGTTACGATTTTGGCACCTTTTGCTGTGGCATCTGCAATATGTTCTTCGACCTTGCCGACTGCGGCCATATCGATCAGCGGGCCGGCAACAACACCATCATCAAGACCATCCCCGACTTTCATTGCATTGACAGCTTCAGCCAGTTTTTCAGCGAAAGCATCATAAACGCCCTCTTGAACATAAATACGGTTGGCACAAACACAGGTTTGCCCGTTGTTGCGGTATTTCGAGATCATCGCACCTTCGACGGCCGCATCAAGGTCAGCATCGTCAAATACGATAAACGGCGCGTTACCACCCAGTTCCAGTGACAGTTTGATGATTTGGTCGGAACATTGTTTCATCAGGATACGGCCTACTTCGGTAGACCCTGTGAATGTCAGTTTGCGTATATTTGGATTGGAACAGAACTCGGCTCCTATCGGACGTGCGCGTGCAGATGTCAGAACGCTGAATACACCTTTCGGTACGCCGGCACGTTCAGCGATTATAGCAATTGCTAGGGCTGAAAGCGGAGTTTGTCTGGCAGGACGTGCAACAAAAGCGCAACCTGCGGCCAATGCCGGACCCAATTTGCGAGTGATCATCGCAGACGGAAAGTTCCAAGGTGTGATCGAGGCAACAACGCCGATTGGTTGTTTCAAGACAGTAATGCGTTTGTCACGCTGGTGGCCCGGGATGGTTTCGCCATAAGCACGTTTGGCTTCTTCGCCGAACCATTCCAGAAAGCTGGCCGCATAAAGAACCTCGCCGCGTGCTTCAGTAAAAGGCTTGCCCATTTCAGCGGTCAAAATCGCGCCCAGATCATCAGCATTTTCGACCATCAGTTCAAACATTTTACGGATAACGGCAGCGCGTTCCTTGCCTGTCCAAGTGGCCCATTCTTTTTGCGCTTTGGCTGCAACTTCAATTGCGTGTGTTGCATCCTCTACCTGCATATCAGGTAAATGCGCTATAACATCACCACGTGCCGGGTTTTTAACTTCAAAAGTCGCGCCATCCTTGGCGTCTACCCATTCACCTGCGACATAGGCTTGCGAGCCCAGCAGGCTTGGATCCTTTAGAATTGAAACTAGATTTGTATCGTCGAGCATTTTAGCACCCTTTTTACGTTATATTTGCAGAATTTTCACATGCGTGACACATTCGCTTCGCAGGTGCAACATAAATGGGCGATTTTTATAATTTATGTCAGTTGGTCGTCATCCATTACATATGGACCGGTGCGGATTTCCACATATTTCAAAGGGATTTTACCGAAATTCACAATCCTGTGCGCGGTGCCGTTCGGAATATGTGCCGACTGCCCTTCATAAAGCTTCAGGCATGCTTCAGGTAATTCCACTTCGGCATAACCGTCCAAAACGGTGATTTGCTTGCTGGCATGGATATGGCAGGTCGTTTCAGCCGTTTGGTTCAGGTCAAGCGTTGTAATCAGTACACGCGCCCGTTCTTCAAGAAATAAGTCAACACTCTCAGGTGTGTAAGCGGACGGTATTGCGCTATTATGGAAAAGCGCAAGCGGGACAGGCTGGGTGTGTTTTGTGAGTGTATTAACCATAGTTTAAATCTAGGCGGCAATTCTTAACGAGATATGAACAGCTATAAAACAATCATACAGTGCCAGTCGCCTCTGGTAAGCGCGGCCAAAATCCCCATATAAGGGACTGACAGGTTATAAGGTTGGCAAGATGCGCTGGATTAAATGGATACTAACGACGATTTTGATCCTCTTGGTTGTAGGGGTGTTTCACTACACTTTGCCGCAACGCGATATTGTACGGATCACAGGCACCGAGATTTTACGTTCTGACTTATCCGGATGGAACAGCATATTTTATGCGCAGCACGATAGCGGCAATACTGCAAATGTCACCCGCGATGTTCGCCTTATCAATGCGCTCTATCCTAACGATAAGGTGATTGTGTACCGTAACGAAGATACCGGTTGGTTCAGTTGGCCACCGTATTTCAAAACCAATAGCTCTGATGTCTCCGCAATGGCGGATAACCTTAAATCGACCGCCTCCGCGCCGCAGTGGGTATCAATAAAACACTATGGCTGGCGCTTTTCGCCTCTGTCGATTTATCCAAACGCAATTTCGATCAAACCCGTAAGCGGCCCCGATGTTGGTTATATTCCGTGGTTCAACATCACATTCTTTATCATCATCGGTCTGATCGGCCTTGGAATTTTCCGCCTGTTGCAACGTTTCAAACACCGCCGCATCGATCCTGTTCTGGAAGACATTGAAGACGTTTGGGATGACGCAAGCACAAATACGCGTGGTTTTTTCGGACGCATGTGGGATAAACTTTCGGGCGCGCAAAAATAACGCAACCGAATCCTCTGGAAACTCGTCTCAAGTTCGGGCAGAACTAAGCCAACCAGTTTTTTCGGAGCAAACACATGAAGATCCCATATCGTTCACGCACATCCACACACGGCCGCAACATGGCAGGCGCACGCGGGCTTTGGCGCGCAACCGGCATGACCGAGGACGATTTCGGCAAGCCGATTATCGCGGTTGTCAATTCGTTCACACAATTCGTGCCGGGCCATGTTCACCTAAAGGACTTGGGTCAACTGGTAGCAGGCGAGATCGAAGCGGCGGGCGGCGTGGCCAAAGAATTCAACACCATCGCGGTTGATGACGGTATTGCCATGGGCCATGACGGGATGCTTTATTCATTGCCGTCACGCGAAGTGATTGCTGACAGTGTGGAATATATGGTCAACGCACATTGTGCCGATGCCATGGTATGCATCTCGAACTGCGATAAAATCACGCCGGGCATGCTGATGGCCGCCCTGCGTTTGGATATCCCCGTGGTTTTCGTATCCGGCGGGCCGATGGAAGCGGGCAAAGTTGATATCGACGGAGATTTACGCAAAATCGACCTGATTGATGCAATGATCCAAGCGGCAAACCCTGATCTCACCGACGCCGAGGTTCTGGCATACGAAGAAAACGCCTGCCCGACCTGCGGGTCTTGCTCGGGCATGTTCACTGCCAATTCGATGAACTGCCTGGCTGAAGCCCTGGGGCTTGCCTTGCCCGGCAACGGCTCGACGCTGGCCACACATGCCGACCGCGAAAGCCTGTTTCGTCAGGCAGGTCGGCGCATTGTCGAACTGACCAAGGACTACTATGAAAACGGCAACACGGCTGTCTCGGCGCGTGGTATCGCCACAAAAGCGGCATTTGAAAACGCAATGACTGTGGACATTGCGATGGGTGGCTCAACCAATACAATTCTTCACCTGTTGGCGATGGCACAAGAAGGCGAGGTTGACTTTACAGTAGACGATATTGACCGCCTCAGCCGCTCTACCCCCTGCCTGTGTAAAGTCGCCCCCGCGATCGCAAATGTGCATATGGAAGACATCCACCGTGCGGGCGGTATTTTCGGTCTGCTTGGCGAATTATCCCGCGCAGGACTGTTGGATAATGATGTGGCGACAATTCACTCGGATACGATGGGTGAGGCAATCCAGAAATGGGATGTGACCGTGACCAATGATAAAGATGTCCATGAGCTGTTTCTGGCCGCACCCGGCGGCGTGCGCACGGTTGAAGCTTTCAGCCAGTCACGTCGTTACAAAGAGCTGGATGTTGACCGCGCCCAAGGTGTGATCCGTTCGGTAGAAAACGCATTTTCCAAAGACGGCGGCTTGGCAGTTCTGTTCGGTAATATCGCCCATGAGGGCTGTGTTGTGAAAACCGCGGGTGTTGACGACAGCATCCTGAAATTCAGCGGCCCCGCGATTGTCTGCGAAAGTCAGGACGAAGCGGTGAACCGCATCCTGAAAAAAGAAGTCACCGCAGGTGACGTGGTTATCATCCGCTATGAAGGTCCGCGCGGTGGCCCCGGCATGCAAGAAATGCTGTATCCCACATCGTATTTGAAATCCATGCGACTGGGTAAAGCCTGTGCATTGATCACCGATGGCCGCTTTTCGGGCGGCACGTCCGGTCTGTCTATCGGCCACGTTTCCCCGGAAGCCGCCGAAGGTGGTGCTATCGGTCTGATCAATGAGGGTGACATCATCGAGATCGACATCCCGAACCGCACAATCAATGTAGCACTCACGGATGAAGAACTGGCAACGCGCCGCGCAGAGATGGAGGCCAAAGGCGAAAAAGCTTGGGGCCCGTCCGAGCCGCGTAAACGCAAAGTTTCGAAAGCCTTGCGGGCCTACGCGTCGCTGGTGGGTAATGCCAGCCAAGGGGCTGTACGGTTAGAGCCGAAGTAGGGTGTTATAGATAATATTGGCGCGATGTCCTAGTTGGGACGCATGGGTAACTTATTGTAATTACTCACCTATGTGTGAAAATTCCATACCTTTCTATCTGCCACGAAGCGCCTGACCCTGGGTGGGTGCGAATGCGCCCTCCCGTGGGGAGGGTCGGGCGCGGCCCTCGTCTAAAGACGACGGCCAAGAAGGAGGAAATGTAGAGTACATGAGTAGAAAACGAAAAGCTTATTTTCAGATTGTGTCTGAAATGCAAACTGAAGATAGAATTTCAGAAGCAAAAATATGTATAAAAAAGCTAACCTATAGTGTTGGCGAAGTACTTGAAATGCATGAAAGCAATCAGATTGTTGTATATTCGGATATATTGTCTTCACAGATACCAAGTTCTTTTGCAGGTCATTCATTCAAGCATTTCCAAGCAGCTATGCACCGATATGAAATAGTCCGCCTTCTCGCGTTATGGGATCGAGCAGAAGAAAATGTTTATTCAATACCTAAGGCTGTGATGTTGATTGATGACAAAGAGGTACAAGAGGCTTTAAAAAAATTAGTTTATGAGACGCATGCAAATGCAACAGCGTTCCGAGTTAGCCAAAGGGAATACTCTGATGAGGATAAGGCTGAATTTGATAAAATAATTAAGGATACCCAAATTGAAAGAGGGATTGAGCAAGCGGGGAAAACTGAATTAGGTTTGATTGGTACTATTAAAGAAGTTGAAAAAACAATTGCTAGCGATAAACTGGAATCAATCCGTAATGTGCGGGATCATATTTCGCATTCATTGGAGAAAACCAGAAGGGAAATATCTGTAGATATAGTCCCAATGAAATTCGGTGATGAAAAATCTCTTCTAACAGATACGATTAAATATATTGAAGATCTTTATTGTTTTGTTAATGGAACATCTTTTTCAATCGAAGACGAAGGTAGGGAAAATGCAAAACAGAATGCTGAAGAGTTATGGAAAAATTGCAAGTTTTCGATACCTGATTATATAGGCGATAGGAAAAAAATCACACATACCCAGTCGAGTGATTGCAAAGCATGACGCCAGCAACTGTATTGCTAACGCTTGCAAGCCCGAAAAAATACCGACGCGTTACAGACGTAATACCGACGTGATACTGACACGCTGTTTTCAGGCAAAATCTGAAACGTTAACCCAACGCACTCTTCGCGGCTGTCACCAATCCATGATGGATCGACACCGCCGTAGAGCGTGGTCCGTAAAGGCTGAAATACGCGTGGGTACGGCATAGGATAAAACACCCGGAATGCTCTAAAATCGTGCGCGAAACAGCACCTTTTTCCATTCCGCGTGTATCCAGAATACATAGCCGCTCGAACACGTCGGAACAGCCCACACCTTGGACATCGAACCGCACCCAGCCGTCGGTTTGTTCGGTCACGGAAGCGGTCTTTTTCAGGGCTTTGGCCAGTCTGTCTGCAAGCCCTTCATTGTCAGCAAACGGGGCCTCGACGAAGTATTGATTTGGCCCTGTCCAGAATACGGTGATGCCGTCCTTACCCTTGCTTTGCATGGGCTTTGGCAGGGTTGTGCCTATCGCTTTTTTAAATGCGGTCGCCAGCGGTTTTTCCGCCTTATATTGGGCCGCAACAGAGGCTATGGCCCAGTCGGGACATTCGGTGATTGTCAGCCCGTGGATTACATCCACTTGCGCTTCATGTCCGCCCAACGCGGTGATGGCTTTCAGACTATGCACGCAGCAGCTCCCCTTCCGGATCATAGAAGTGCATACTGACCACTTCCAGTAAAACTTCCTGATTTTTCAATGGGTTGACCGCACGAATAATCTCACCCTTGCGATTGCCGCCATCTTTTAAGAACCCTAAACCGATAGAGCTTTGCAAGATCGGCGAATACGCCGCCGAGGTGATATAACCCTGATCGGTTTTTGCACTGACTTCGCCTGTTTTGTTCATCAAATGCGAGCCCGCAACCACTGCGTTTTTCGGGTCAACCGGTTTTAGCCCAACTTGCACCCAAGCGTCCGGTTCATTCAGGCCGGTGCGTTCCGACAAGGTCGATCCGATGCTGTCCTTTTTCTTGGAAACCATCCGCCCCATGCCCAAATTCAGCGCAGTGCATGTACCGTTCAATTCATTCCCTGCCGCATGGCCTTTTTCGATACGCATAACGCCCAAAGCTTCGGTGCCGTATGGCACAACATCAAATTCTTCACCGGCTTCCATCATACGGCGCATCAAAGCATCGCCATAACGCGTTGGCACCGCGATTTCAAAAGCAAGTTCACCCGAAAAAGAGATCCGGAAAAGACGCGACCGCAACCCACCGCAAACGGTGATTGCACCGCATCCCATAAAGGGAAACGCCTCGTTTGATATGTCGAATTTCGGATCGACAATCTTTTGCAATAGCTTGCGTGCATTTGGTCCAGCCACCGCAAATTGCGCCCAGCTTTCCGTGGTTGAAATCAGTTGAACATCCAGATCAGGCCACAGGCATTGGCGGCAGAATTCCATGTGTCTATAGACACTTACAGCATTTGCCGTGGTCGTGGTGACAACGAAGTGATCTTCCGCCAACCGTGCGGCTGTGCCGTCATCCATTACGATCCCGTCTTCGCGTAACATCAACCCGTAACGGGTTTTTCCAACCGCGAGCTTGGCAAATCCGTTGCAGTATACCTTGTTCAGGAATGTTGCAGCATCGGCGCCTTGCACATCGATTTTGCCCAATGTTGTCACGTCACAGATACCGACCGATTTACGCGTCGCAATAACTTCGCGATCAACCGATTGACGCCAATGGGTTTCACCCTGCTTAGGGAACCATTGCGCCCGCAACCAGTTGCCGACTTCTACAAAAACGGCTCCCTGTTCTGTCGCCCATTTATGGCTTGGAGAGTTGCGGAAAGGGTGGAAGTTTTTACCCACCGCACGGCCCCCCAAAGCACCCATTGAAACGGGTGTGTATGGTGGGCGGAAAATGGTGGTGCCAACCTCGGGGATGGTCTTACCGGCAAGTTCGGCCATGATCGCCAAACCGCCCATATTCGAGGTCTTACCCTGATCAGTTGCCATGCCCAACGTGGTGTAGCGTTTCAGGTGTTCCACAGATCGGAAATTTTCCTGATGCGCCAGTTTCACATCCTTCACGGTCACATCATTTTGCTGATCCAGCCATGCACGCCCTTTGCCACTATTAACATGCCAGAACGCTTTTATATTTACAGGTGCATCCTCTGCCTTTGGCAGCTTGATCGGCTTTGCTGATATATCCAAATCCTTCAAGGCAGATACGGCGGATTTCATGCCACTTTTCAAAGCACCCGCGGTTGAGAATATGCCTGTTGCAGCACCTGCAACACTCAGGCCCTGCGGTCCGTCTTTGCCCGGCGTAAAGGCTGCTATTTGCGCATCCCACTCCGGGCGACCCCGGTGATGGCTGCTGATATGGACGTTCGGATTCCAACCGCCCGAAACCCCCAAAGCTTCGCAGTGTACATGGCGTGTTGACCCGTCTGCCAGTTGCACAGTCAATTGTTTGACCCCTAAGCGTCCGATCGTATCAATGACTTGCGCCCCTGCCAGAACTTCCACATTTGTAGAAATTGGAGCGTCTGTACGAGGGTCGATAACAGCCGAGACTTTTACCCCTTTGGCAATCAAATCAGCCGCCGTGCGGTGGCCATCGTCATTGTTGGTGAAAATCGCGATTTGCCTAGCCGGCGTTGCTGCCCAACGATTGGCGTAAGACCTGATCGCACTTGCCAGCATAATGCCCGGACGGTCGTTATTTTCAAACGCGATGGGGCGCTCTATGGCGCCTGCACATAGTAAACTGCGCTTGGTGTAGATGCGCCAGAAAACCTGACGCGGTTTATCGGGGGCGGGGGTAGAAAGGTGGTCGGATACGCGTTCAACAGCACCATAAACACCATGGTCAAATGCACCAATAACTGTTGTACGGGACATGGTGCGCACGTTCGGCAAGCTATTTAGTTCGGCCAAGACTGAGGCAATCCAAAGGGGCGCGGGGGCGTCATCAAGTGTGAATGTTTCCGCATTCAGACGCCCGCCGATGGCGTAATCCTCATCCGCAAGAATGACGTTTGCGCCTGCGCGGCCAGCGGTTAATGCGGCGGCAAGTCCTGTGGGGCCAGCACCGATAATCAACAGATCACAATGCAGGAATCCCTTGTCGTAAGCATCAGGGTCGTCTTGCATTGACAATGATCCAAGACCGGCGGCTTTGCGAATGATCGGTTCATAGACTTTTTCCCAGAACGCGGCCGGCCACATGAAGGTTTTGTAATAAAATCCGGCGGTCAGGAAGTTGGAAAAACGGTCATTGATCGCCATTGCATCAAATGCCAGCGAGGGCCAGCGGTTTTGGCTGTTTGCGACAAGTCCGTCGAATAGCTCGGCCGTTGTTGCGCGTGTATTGGGTTCTTGGCGCGCGCCTGTGCGCAGTTCAACAATTGCGTTTGGCTCTTCTGACCCTGCCGTTAGCGGCCCGCGCGGACGGTGGTATTTGAAGGATCGGCCCATCAGGCGCACATTGTTAGCCAACAGGGCAGACGCGAGTGTATCACCTGCACATCCTACATAAGATTTGCCGTCAAAGCTGAAGTTCAGGGGTTTCGCGTGATTTATCAGGCCACCCTTTAAGCGGTTCACTTGGGTCATTTTTTGTTTCCCTGTGCACGCGCCACATCCGACGCTAATTCAACCGATGATATTTCATGGGTGAGTGTGTTGCGGGTGACAACCAGCCAACTGCGGTCGCCCTGTTCGTGGTACCACAGCTCTCGGTGCTCGCCTGCGGGATTATCGCGCAGGTAAAGGTATTCATAGAATTGATCTGCTGCGTCTGCCGCTTGCCAGTCGGGGCGATTCAACAGGGATGCGTCACCCAGATAGGTGAATTCAGCGGCATCGCGGGGGCCAAGAATGGGATGGTTAATAATCATATCAATGTAAATTGGGCTGTGCGCCCATCCCTTTTTCGTCGATCATATAGCCGCGTTTGAAACGGTCCAGGCGGTATGCCGTGGCCACTTTATGCGGTTCGTCTTTTGCCAACAGATGGGCATAACACCAACCCGAAGCAGGTGTGGCCTTAAAGCCGCCGTAACACCATCCGCCGTTAAAATAGAGTCCGTCGATATGGGTTTTGTCGATAATAGGCGAGCCATCCATCGACATATCCATCACACCCCCCCACATACGCAGCATGCGGGAGCGTCCGATCATCGGCATAATTGCCATGCCGCTTTCGCAGACGTCTTCTACGGTAGGAAGGTTTCCACGTTGGGCGTATGTGTTGTAGCCATCAATGTCGCCGCCAAAGACCAGTCCGCCCTTGTCGGATTGACTGACATAAAAGTGGCCCGCACCAAAGGTGATAACACCGGGGATCGTAGGTTTCAGTCCTTCGGACACAAACGCCTGCAATACATGGCTCTCAATCGGTAGTCGTATGTTGGCGTGTGCCATGATCCGGCTGGAAGAGCCGGCAACACAAGAGCCGACCTTATTTGCGCCGATAAATCCACGCGATGTTTCAACCCCTTTGCAGACACCGTTTTCGATACGTAATCCGGTGACCTCACAGTTCTGGATTATATCGACACCGCGCTGATCAGCACCGCGCGCATAACCCCAAGCCACTGCATCGTGGCGTACAGTGCCACCACGTCGTTGAGCCAAGCCGCCTTTGATAGGGAAACGTGCATCGTCGAAATTCAGGAACGGATTTTCTGCGCGGATTTGATCGGCTGTCAGGTATTCCGCATCTGCCCCATTCAGGATCATCCCGTTGCCACGGCGCATGAATGCGTCACGTTGGCCGTCAGAATGGATCAGGTTTAAAATTCCGCGCTGACTGACCATGGCGTTATAGTTGAAATCCTGCTCCAACCCTTCCCACAGCTTCAGCGAAAATTCGTAGAACGGTTCGTTGCCGTCCAGCAGATAGTTCGAGCGGATAATCGTTGTGTTACGTCCCACATTTCCGCCACCGATCCAGCCTTTTTCCAGCACAGCGATATTCTTTTGACCAAACTCTTTGGCCAGATAATAGGCCGTGGCAAGTCCATGACCACCGCCGCCGATGATGATGATGTCGTAATGTGATTTTGGCTCGGGATTACGCCATTGCGGACCCCAGCCTTTATGGCCCATCAAAGCCTCTTTGATCACTTTAAAACCTGAAAAGCGCATATACTGTCTCCGTTCGTAAAAAACAGTATGAAATTAAGTTAACAACGTCACTTACGAATCCGACAGAAGCAGTTTTTAATCCGACACTTGAATATTTGCTTTAAAACATGCTTCACTTGGCGAAATCGCATTGGGGAAACAATTGAACGATCTTAAGATAAAACGTCTGGGGTTTATGATATTTAACGGCTTTCCCATGGCTTGCCTAACCTCAATGATCGAGCCTTTGCGTGCTGCAAATGAGATCCTTGGTCAAAAGGCATTTTCCTGGCAGTTGATCGGTGAAACAAAAGCACGGGTTACCTCTAGTGCCGAAGTCGGGTTTGATCCCGATATAGCGTTGGGGGATGCCGCAGACCTGGATTACCTGTTTTTATTAGGTGCACCACAGTCTCAGTTTGAAACCCCTAAGGCCTCGAACGGTATTTTACGCCGACTGGTTCAGCATGGAATGCATATCGGCGGCATCAGTGGCGGAGTTTTTCCATTGGCCCGTTCCGGGCTAATGGATGGTTATACATGCAGTGTACACTGGTGTTATCGCGCTGCTTTTGAAAGCGAGTTTCCGCGTATGGAAACCGTTGATGACGTGATATTCACGGATCGCAACCGTCTTACTGTATCCGGTGCGGCTGCCGGGTTTGATGCGATGTTAAATCTGATCGAACAAGAATTCGGGGCCGAAATCATGACGGAAGTGGCGTGCTGGTTCCAGCACCCTTTGGTGCGCGGTGCAGGTGTGCAGCAACGCATCCCAACGGCATATACCAGCAGTACGGATGATATGTTGCCTAAAACTGTGCAAAAGGCGGTGCAGCTGTTTTCAGAGAGTTTCGAAGATCCGATCAGTGTAACGCAAGTAGCTGAAATTGTCGGCCTGTCTCCACGTCAGATGGAACGGAAATTTAAACAGGTAACGGGGCAAAGTCCGATCAATTTTTACCGTAGCAAACGTATGAAGGCTGCACGCCAACTGGTGCTTTATTCCGGTGATAATATGACACAGATTGCGCTGGCGGTCGGTTATGCTACCGCGGCCCAAATGGTTAAATATTATAAGCAGGAATTTGGTATTACACCGCTTGATGAGCGTGAAAAAATCAATATGTTCCGTGTTACAGAAAATGCACCGGTACCATCGGTGTAACGATCTAATTCTGGTTGTAAGTTTTTTAGAATAGGGATTTTAATGACAACTACAGTTCAAATATTTTGGGGAAGCGTTGTTCTGGGCCTATGCTCGGTCATCCATATAACCACTATTGTTTGGTCCGTATCGCTGGTTAAGCTTTTAGGCCCGAAGTTGGCAAGGTATTCTGCAAGGTTGCGCTTGGGTGTTCTGCTTGGCAAAGCTTTCGGGTTTGTGATCATTTCCCATGCCATCCAGATCTGGATATTGGCATTTTCATTTGTCATTATCAAAGCCATTCCAACACTTGGCGAAGCTGTGTATTTTTCGCTCACCACATATAGCACGCTTGGATATGGTGATATTATATTGGATGTAGACCATAGGGTGTATGGTGCGATGGCTTCCATTACCGGACTATTGAATATCGGGTTAAGCACAGCTTTTCTGGCGGGGCTTCTTGGTAAATTGATGCGCTGGGATATTGTCTGAACTAGTGGCTATCTCAATTTGTGGATGGTAAAGCAATCAGGACAGTTTATCGCCGATAAAAATATATCCGGCACCGTAAATGGTTTTGATGATTTTTGGATTTTGCGGATCATCCTGAAGTTTGGTGCGTAGTCTCGATACGCGTACATCCATCGCGCGCTCAAAGTTGTCATTTGATGCTCCGCCAAGCTTTTCCAACATATGCTCGCGAGAGATAAGACGGTTTGGTGAAGATAGAAACAGGTGCAACACTTGTGCTTCGGCAAAAGACAGGCTTTGGATATCACCCGCGGGCGAGGTCAATAAATGTTGGTCGAAATCAGCAATCCAGCCGGAAAATTTAATCGTTTGCGTGGCAGGTTTGTTTGTTTCAATTTTACTGCGGCGTAATAATGCGCGGACACGTGCAACCACTTCGGCGGCTTCAAACGGCTTGGTGATATAATCGTCTGCCCCCAATTCCAAACCTACAACCTTATCCTGAACCATTGAACGGCCAGAGATGATGATGATTGCTGCCCCGCTTTCCAGTGCCAATTTGTTAACTAAAGACAGGCCATCTTTGTCCGGCAAGCCAAGATCTACGATACAAACCCGAGGCGACATCGATCTGATGGCATGTTCAAATTCCGTAGCCCGGCCAAAGCATTTTGTCTGAAATCCGGCCTCTTGTAGCGCTATGGACAATATTTCCCGAATTTCGTGTGAATCATCGAGAATAGTCACCAATTGGGATGAGGGTGTCATTTTTGGTCGGTATCCTGAAAGAGTGTTGCGAGTTGCATATCACTAAAGGGTTTGTGAAGAACTTGAAAAGATTCTTCCGCTCTGCGACGAAGTGGGTCCTCTTCGGGAAGTGCTGTGATGATGCTTATGGGAAGTGTCATGCCGTTTTGCCGCAATTCCATCGCAAGATCATATCCCGTCATATCGCCCATTAACATAAGGTCGGTAATAATGTGGGTCAGGCCCGATAAATTGCTTAATTTCAGGGCCTCTTCGGCACTGTCTGCCTCTAGTACGGAATGGCCCATCTTGCGTAGGTAATCACGGATGATCAGGCGTATGTCTGCGTTATCTTCAACCAGCAAAATCAGACCGGGGTTGATCAAAACAGCATCATTATAGGGTATGCGTAATGATACGATCGCGCCCCCGTTTTTATGGTTTTTTACATCAACACGCCCGCCGCTTATTTTTGCAAAATCAAAGACTGTGGTTAATCCTAAGCCACGTCCTGCAGGGCCTTTTTTGGTGGTAAAGAACGGAGTGAACACGTTTTTCATTGCCTCTTTCGTAAAGCCGGGGCCGGTATCTTGCACAATCAAATCAAGCCAGTTTTCGACCCTTTGCGCTGTGACATAAATTGTGCCGTTACCATTTATGGCTTCGCGTGCATTCAGGATCAGATTAAGCAAAGCATCTTGTGTGAAACCTTGATCGAGTAATATGCGGGCCGAGCCTATCTGATTGTCAATTTTAAGGTCAATACCCTTGGGTAGGGTGGCATTGCCCAAACGGTCCAATCCATTGATCAGGTCTGAAAAATCAATGGCACCGGGCGTCAGTATGCGCTTTACAGTAAGCTGGGATAGGCCATTTAGTAATGCACCACCACGTAATGCTGCGGTCTTTGTTGTTTTTACAATTTCCTGAACTTCGGTGTTTGTGTCTTCAATGGATTCCAACTTGTTTAGCTGGCCTAAAATGATGGTTAATAAATTCGAGAAGTCATGGGCCATACCGCTTGTAAGCTGTGCTGCCAATTCGCGTCTGCGTGCGTGCATCAAAGCGCGCCGTGCATTTGCTTCTTCTGTGATGTCCATTGACAGAATATATGCGCCGATCACGTTTCCGGATTTGTCTTTATCAGGTGTTATCGCCACACGTACCTGTTTGCCGTGATCCTTCAGCGCAAATTCAAACGCATCCGCTTTGCCAAGCAATGCATTATGGAAGCGGGGGCTGACCTCTTCATATGCCTCTTGCCCCAATGCCTCTTTAAAGTGTTTGCCCAGAATATTCTTTGGACGATTTGGTATAACTGTATCTAATTTGTGATTTGTATAGGTGTAACACCCATCGACATCTATCCGCGCAATATGTGCGGGTATCATCGAGTTGGTAAGGTTAAGGCGCGATTCAGATGTGATAAGTTCGCGTGTTGCCTCTTCCAATGCGGTGACGGATGCCGTCAATTCACGGTTGGTCTGTGACAGTTCTTCTGATCGGCTTAACAGTTGTTGCGACAAATCTTTTGATCTGTCGCGCAGTAAGGCCTCTTGGGTTTTTACATCCGTTATATCGGTGTAAACAGTCACCCAACCGCCTTGGCGCAAAGGACTGCCTTCGATCGAAATGCGGGTACCATTGGCGCGATCACGTTCAATGTAATGCGGCTGAAACGCCTTGGCTTGTTCGACCTTTTCCGCCACATAAGCGTCAATATCATCTACGGGACCGTAGTCACCCTTTGAGGCAAGGTAATAGACGCAGTCTGCAAAAGGTTTCCCGAATTCCACGAGTTCATCGGGAAGATTGAACATGTCCTGAAATCTTTGATTGGATACGGCAAGTTTCAGATCTGCATCATAAATCGATATCGCCTGTTTGATCAGGTTCAGACCTGATTGCGTCATTTGAGCGATTTCATGTGCGGTTCTTGTCATGTCCCAGTGCTATCATCACAAAGCATTAATTGACCAGAGCCAGAAAACATGCACTTGTTACAATTCGTAACATTTCAGAAATAGTTCTGCAAAACAACTGATACAGGTTAGGCTTGAATAATTAGCTTGGATTCGATTTATCCGGGCGCGTCATTTATGGCGTTGGGAGGAAATATGTCGAATACCACTACTGTGGGCGCACTTGATACGCTGCCCAGATTGCTTGCCAGAAACGCAAAGGATTATGCGGAGAAAACCGCTTACCGTGAAAAAGAGTATGGCATCTGGCAAAGCTGGACATGGGCAGAGACTGCTGAAGAAATTAATAGTCTGGCCATGGGGTTGATGGCTCTTGGGGTGAAGCCCGGTGATCACATTGCAATTGTTGGTCGCAACAGACCGTATTTTTATTGGGCAATGGTCGCAGCCCAATCTGCAAGCGCAGTTCCCGTACCGCTTTATAAAGATGCGGTTGCCGAGGAAATGGCATATGTATTGGATCATTGTTCGGCACGCTACGTTATTGCCGAAGATCAAGAACAGGTCGATAAAATCATTGATGTGATGGACGATTTGGAAACGCTTGACGGTATCATATTCCTTGATCCAAGCGGAATGCGAAAATACGATAAATCCAAACTATTCGGTTACCGCGAGTTGCAACGAAAAGGTCTTGACCAAAAAGCGGCTTTGCAGATTGAACTGGACAAACGGTTATCCGAGCAAGGCCCTGAAACCACCTGTGTGATGCTTTATACATCCGGCACCACGGGGCGCCCCAAAGGTGTTGTGCTATCCAATCGTAATATCATTGAAACTGCCAAAGGCACTTGCGAATTTGATAATCTTGCCGCAGACGACAGTGTTCTGGCCTACTTGCCAATGGCATGGGTCGGAGATTTTATTTTCTCAATAGGTCAAGCTTATTGGAGTGGGTTCTGTGTGGGTTGTCCTGAAAGTCAGGAAACGATGCAAACGGATTTGAACGAAATTGGGCCAACCTATTTCTTTGCTCCGCCACGTTACTTTGAGGGATTGTTAACATCGGTGCAAATCCGAATGGAAGATGCGAGCCGCTTCAAACAATGGATGTTCAAGATATTCATGGATAACGCCAAAGATGTTGGTCCAAAGCTGCTGGACGGCAAACCTGTTGGCCTGGTGGCACGGCTGAAATACCAGCTTGGGAAAATCCTGATTACCGGCCCGTTGAAAAACACATTGGGCCTGAGCCGAGTGCGTGTGGGTTATACGGCGGGTGAAGCGATAGGGCCGGAATTGTTCGATTTCTACCGTTCACTTGGTATCAATCTGAAACAACTTTACGGCCAAACCGAAGCAAGTGTTTTCATCACACAGCAACGGGATGGAGAAGTACGGGCTGATACTGTAGGTACGCCGTCCCCGGGAGTGGAGCTGCGGATTGATGATAGTGGCGAAGTGTTTTATCGCTCGGCGGGATCATTTGAACGCTATTATAAAAACCCCGAAAGCACCAAAGACACCAAAGATCCGGAAGGTTGGGTTGCTACGGGCGATGCTGGCTTTATTGAAAAAGACAGCGGACATCTGCGGATCATTGATCGGGCCAAAGACGTGGGTAAGTTGAAAGACGGCTCTATGTTTGCGCCGAAATTCGTGGAAAACAAACTGAAGTTCTATGCCAATGTGCTGGAATCGGTGGTGTTTGGAAATGACCGCGACATGTGCGTGGCCTTTATCAATATTGATCTCACGGCTGTAGGTAACTGGGCGGAGCGCAATAATATTGCCTATTCATCTTATCAAGAGCTTGCGGCACATCCAAAGGTCTATGAGATGATCCAAGCCAATGTGGAAGAGGTGAACACAAGCGTGGCCCAAGATGAAATGCTGTCTGGTTGTCAAATCCATCGCTTTTTAATCCTGCATAAAGAGCTGGACGCGGATGACGGCGAATTGACCCGTACGCAAAAAGTGCGCCGCAACATTATCGCGGATAAATACGATGATTTATTGAATGCGCTTTATGATGGGTCGAACACTGTGTTTACCGAAACCGAAGTGACCTATGAAGATGGTCGCAAAGGGTCAATATCCGCGACACTGGAAATTCGCGATGTGGCTACATTCGAACGCAAAAAGGTGGCGGCATGAACGCAATAGACAGTTATGTAACCGCTGACGGGCGCACCATTGGTGCAGCTGTGATGGAAATGAAAAACATCACTTTACGTTTTGGTGGTGTGACCGCGATCAAGGATATTTCCTTTGATATCCGCGAAGGTGAGGTGCGTGCGATTATCGGGCCGAATGGTGCCGGCAAATCCTCGATGCTGAATGTGATCAACGGATTTTACCACCCGCAAGAAGGCGAGGTTTGGTTCCACGGTAAAAAACGACTTGCTATGAAGCCGCACCAAATTGCGAAACAGGGTATCGCGCGTACGTTCCAGAACATCGCTTTGTTCAAAGGCATGTCGACGCTGGACAATATCATGACAGGACGATTGACCCATATGAAGACCGGCTTGATGAGCCAGATGATGTGGTGGGGTGGCGCACAAGCCGAAGAGGTTGCCAACCGCGAAGTTGTTGAAAAAGTAATAGACTTTCTGGAAATCCAAGCCATCCGCAAAACCCCTGTAGGACGCTTGCCTTATGGTTTTCAAAAGCGGGTGGAACTGGGCCGTGCATTGGCCGCAGAACCGAAGCTTTTGTTGCTGGATGAGCCGATGGCGGGAATGAATGTGGAAGAAAAAGAGGACATGTCGCGGTTTATTCTGGATGTGAACGACGAGTTCGGCACCACAATAGCCCTAATCGAACATGACATGGGTGTGGTGATGGACATTGCCGACCGTGTTGTTGTGATGGATTACGGCAAGAAAATCGGTGACGGTACACCTGATGAGGTGCGTAACAATCAAGACGTCGTTGACGCATATCTGGGGGTGGCACATGACTGATTTAATGTCGAGAGCAGTTAACGGGGGCAAAAATGCCAGCTAATTTTTATTATGGGATTGAAGTGTTCCTGAACGGTATGATGGCCGGCGTGCTCTATTCCCTTGTGGCGTTGGGCTTTGTTTTGATTTTCAAGGCATCGGGTATTTTCAACTACGCCCAAGGTGTGATGGCCCTGTTTGCGGCGATGACGCTTGTGGGCTTTCAGAACGGTCAAATTCCGTTTTCGCATCTGATCAATACGATTTTTGGCACAAATATTCACCATTTCGGGTGGCACTTGCCCGCCATCCTGGCAATTATACTCACGCTTATGGTGATGATCCTTTTTGCATATCTGGTGGAAAAGTATGTCCTGAAACATCTGGTTAACCAAGAGCCGATTATTCTGTTTATGGCCACCATCGGGCTTGCCTATTTCATGGAAGGTTTCGGCGATTTGATGTGGGGTGCCGACATCAAGAAACTGGATGTTGGCCTGCCTCAAGGCGGAAATACCTGGATAGAAGCA
>JAJFHY010000206.1 GCA_021775375.1 Amylibacter sp.
GTCCCAAACCAACCAGTTGTTCGCAACGTTGGGCCAGATGATCTCGGGCGGGCTCCTGTCGGTTCTGACTGTTATGTGCGTGGTCCTGATCATGACATTCCTAGTCACCTCGGCTGACTCAGGTATCCTCGTGATGAACACCATCATGTCCGGCGGCAGCCAGGAAACCGGCATTAAGCACCGCATCGTCTGGGGCATCATCCTGACAGCCGTGATCGGTACGCTGATCCTGGCGGCGGGTGAAAACAACCCGATGGATGCGCTGAAAAACGCGATGATCATCGGCGCCCTGCCCTTCACCATGGTCATGGGCCTGATGTGTATCTCACTCACCAAAGCGCTTTATCGTGATGGCCAGCGTGATAAACACGACACCCAAGCGGCAGCTGCTGAATAAGCAAGCTAGATCTAAAAAGAAAACGGCGTCCCTAGGGGCGCCGTTTTTGTTTGGGAAACATTGTAGTGATAAAGCTGGATTTTTTACATCTCCCAAAGCAGACACTCTGAAAATCATGGGCAAGGGCAGCAATGTCAACAAAGTGACCTCACGATACATTTACGCCAATGTCTGCTTTTACCGACCACATGCGCAAAAAAATCAGATGGCAAAAAGCAGCTGTTAGCAACGGATGCGAATCCAACAAGCTGAAATGCAGGAATCGGACGACGCTTAATCTTGGAATTTCTTTTCCAACTGGAAGAATACGGCGACGGCATTGTACCAAAACAATACCAATACGTACGTCAACTGTTGGAATTGCTTTTTCCAAAGTATAAAAAAAGTGTCGTAAATTCAGTGTCCCAGTCGGCCCACGATATCGATTTAACTAAGTGAAATAGGGCTAATTTCGAACGATTTCTTAATAACAAAGCTCGGATGAATGTCCAATCGCGACGTTATGGCAAATAAAATTAGTTGATTTTTTTAACTCGTTGATCCAAGCTTCACCAGTGTTTTGCATGAATTGGTATGGAATTGGTTCAGAGACAGAAGAAATTTGGCTTTGCCAATCGAAATGCTACCACGGCCCATGTAGCCACAATAAGTGTCGAATTGTTTTTGAGTTGGAGACCTAGTCGCAATTAAATAGAGAAATCTACTTCTGAAGGAAAGACACCCACTAACGTGGCAGCTGCCACGGGATCGATCTCAAGAGCAAACTGAGTAATTAAATAGCATCTGGGAGGATATTATGAGAATTTTACAAGCCGTACTAACGGCTGGGGCCACATCATTGATGGTCGCCGGCTCTGTCGGAGGAGCCGCCGCACAGGAGACCGTCAATATCGGATTTCTTGGCGCGCTGTCAGGACCTGACGCCGGCTGGGGGTTACCTGGACTGACGGGCAACGAGATGTTTGTGGACCGTGTGAACGCAGAAGGCGGGCTGGACGTCTGCGGAACTCCGTACTTGCTGAACATGATCCCGTTCGATGACGAAGCAACTGGTTCTAAAGCGCTTCAAGGCGCAAAACAACTTGTCCTTGAACATGATGTAAAATTCATAAGCGCCATCGGGGGCAACCCGGCAGACGCTACACATCCGTTCCTAACTAAGAAGAAGGTTGTCTATGCAAGCCTGATCTCGACCGATATCAAACCTGATCGACCCTATCTGATCGCAGGCGGCGATGTCACGCCACGCATCGATATGATGCGTCCCTGGTATCACAAACAACGTAATCCCGATCTGCAGCGTTGGGCTGTCCTCTCACAGGACGACAGCATCGGTCTGACGTCACAAGCATGGGAAGTCGGCTCAGCAATTGCCGATGGTTGGGACGTGGTCTATGATGAGCATTATTCGCTCGATACAGTCGACTTTGCACCGATTGTAACTGCCGTTCTCGCCACAAATCCCGATGTGGTAAGCCTCAACCTGTCCTATCCCGACTTTGTCGTTGGCATTCTGGAACAACTTCATTCGCAAGGCTACGAGGGTGAAATCTCTGCAAACTATCTTGACTCAGAATCGATTCTGACGAAGGTTCCTGCCGAATTCATCGAAGGAGCTGTAGATAGCTTTCCGCTTTTTAATGACCCGCATTGGGGCGAAGGTTCTGTTCAGCAAAAGTTCTACAACGATTGGATGACGCGTTACGGACCAGGTGGACCGGATGATGTAAAACGCGGGATCACTGGCATCGACTGGGACCACGTTATCATGCTGGAGATCTGGGCGCAGGGTGTACAGATGGCCTGTTCCTTTGAAGCCGAAGAAGTAGTCGCGGCTTTGCAAAATGCGGATGAGGTCGACACGATCTTAGGCAAAGGCAGCTTCACCGGCGCTGAGATGTGGGGTATTGACAACATGGTATCAACGCCAGTGCCAATCAATGAACATCGCTCTGGTGTAAAACGTGTCCAGCAGGTTGCTGACTTCGGTGAATGGTTTGAACCGCGTAAAGAACAAATCATCGCACACGTGCGTTCTAAAGGCATGATGTTCGACCAACGCTAAAACTGCGTCGCACTATAGGGCCAGGCATCAAAAGCGATGATGCCGGGCCCCTTCACGCGGGGCAGCTGATTCAGACTCAATACAGAAAGAGAAAACGCTATGGGTGTCGATACGATAGTCCAAACATTTACGAACGCGCTGGTTCTGGGGTCCATATACGCAATGGTTGCAGTTGGTCTGGCCATTGCATTTGGCGTGATGCAAATGGCGAACTTTGCCCACGGTGAATTGTTCATGGCCGGTTCTTATGTTGTGTTCACACTGTACACGCTGGTCGGGATTCCTTTTCTGATAGCCGTTATTCTGGCGTTCCCAATCGTTGCCGCGATTGGAATGGTATTCGAGCGGTTGATCTTCAGGCCGACCCGAGGCAATGTTCTGGCCGGTTTCATGGCAACAGCTGGTGCCGGATTCATCCTGCAGGTACTTGTCGGCCAGCAATGGGGTGTCGGCTTGATGCGGTCAATTCAGACGCCGTATCCCGGCAGCACAGAAATCCTTGGCGCTGCGATTTCCTATCAGCGGCTGCTCATTTTTCCGGCAACCGTCGTCATGGTCTCTGGCCTTTGGTATTTCTTAACGCGGGTCAAGCATGGAAAAGCGCTGAGAGCCTGTGCACAAGATCCCGAAGCTGCGGTCTTGCAGGGAATTAGTCTTAACAAGATGACATCGCTTGCGATGTTGTTGTCTGGGGGGTTTGCGGGGGTTGGTGGTGCCTTGATGGCGCCGATCATACCCGTAACACCGTACATGGGGCACACCTTTGCAGTCACAGCCTTTATCATTGTGATCGTCGGTGGGATGGCCAGTATCGAAGGCGCCGTCATCGCGGCATTCATTTTGGGGTTCATTCACACGATCGTCACCACAATGTACGATTCAGTAACAGCAACAATGGTTGGAGTGTTCTTCATGGCTCTGGTCTTAATCGTAAAACCAACAGGATTAATGGGCCGTGTTAAAGTTTAATCTCTCCAATCACTTGCTTGTCGGCTCTCTTGTCGTCATCGTCTTTTTTGTCGTGGCGCCGAACCTTGTGTCGGCCTACCGGTTGGAATTGCTGACAATCTTCCTGATCAACGTCATTCTGGCGCAAAGCTACCGGCTTATGGCAACCACTGGGGACTGGACACTTTGCCACTATATCCTCATGGGCGTTGGAGCCTACGCGACCGGTGTTCTGGCTAAGATGGCCGGGTTGCCTTTCTATGTCGTCATGCCAATGGCCTGTGTTGTCACAGCATTCGTGAGCCTGCTTTTCGCAATACCGTTATCGCGCACCTTGGGTTTTGCATTCTTCATTGCTTCATTTGCGTTGGGTGAATTCGTGCGGCACGTATGGCTCAAGTTTCACTATCCATTCGGTGGGGCACGCGGCATCAACGGCATTCCCAAGCTTGAGATAGGTCAGGGCGGCGAATGGTATTTCATCGACTTTTGGGATTCGCAGAATTTCTACTATTTTACACTTATTTTCACGATTCTAGCGCTCATGATCTTGTTCCGGATCGACCGGTCCCGTCTGGGGAACGCTTGGAAATCCATCTATTCCGACCGGGAACTGAGCGAGAGCATCGGCATCGACGTTGCGAAATCGAGGATCATGGTGTTTTGTGTGTCCGGCTTCCTTGCCGGATTGGCCGGATCTTTGCTCGCCTACCAGATCGGCTCGATTGACCCGCACAATTTCGAAATGGTCGAAATGGTCTACTTAATCATCTGGTGCGTCGTCGGCGGGGTCAAAACCTTCTGGGGACCCTTGATTGGGGTTCTGTCGATGTCTGTCGTCTTTGAACTTACGCGACCACTCGCCGAGTGGCGGCCAGCATTGTTCGGTTTGATCCTGATCTTGTTCCTGGTGCTTCTGCCTGGCGGTCTGGAAACTCTGCCAGCGCGAATTCGAGCGATGCTAAACAAAACAAGCAAGCAGCGGGAGGCCGGATGATGTCGTTTTTTTTGGTCGAGAACCTGACAAAGAAATTCGGCGGGTTGATCGCCAACAACAATATCAGCATGGAGGTCGAAAAGGGCGAGATACGCGGCGTTATAGGCCCCAATGGTGCGGGCAAGACCACTTTCTTCAACTTGGTCAGTGGGTTTTATCGTCCAACGTCAGGTAAGGTGTCCTTCAAAGGAAACACGATATCGGGCTTGTCCACCAACAAAATAGCTCGCCTGGGCGCCGTAAGGACGTTTCAGCGAGCGGCACTGTTCACGGACTTCACGGTGCTTGAGAACGTTTCGATTGCCCAGCACATGAATACAAACTCCAGCTTGCTCAATGCAATTTTTGGCCATGACAATCATCGCGAGGCTGAGAGTCTGGAACGTGCCGAGGAAATCATCGAATTCCTTGGTATGCAGCAAGAGCGCGACACAATGGCCGACAACCTGTCGCATGGACTGCAACGACAGCTTGGCGTGGCTATGGCGCTTGCGACCGAGCCAGAACTTCTGATGCTGGATGAACCGGTTGCTGGCATGAACTCGGGCGAGAAGGCGGTTATGGTCGGCATGATCCAGAAGATACGCGACAAATGGGGCGTGACCGTCCTTTTAGTTGAGCACGACATGCGAACTGTGATGAACCTGTGCGAAAAAATCACCGTTCTGGATTTTGGTCAGAAACTCGCAGAAGGCTCGCCGGAAGAAATCCGGTCCAATCCAAAGGTGATAGAAGCTTACTTGGGGGCTGATGACAGTGTTACTTGAACTAAAGAATACTTCAGTTTTCTACGGCAAGGTAAGGGCGACAAGTTCGGTTTCCATATCGGTTCCCGAGGGGCAGATCATCACCCTGATCGGTTCGAACGGTGCGGGCAAGAGCACGACATTGCGGATGATTTCGGGGCTTGAGCGCCCTCAGGAAGGCGACGTTCTATTCGAAGGTCAGTCTATCCTGTCTCTGCCACCGGAGAAAATCACCGGAATCGGCATTGCCCATGTTCCCGAAGGCCGTCGCGTCTTTTCCCAAATGACCGTGATGGAAAACCTAGAAATGGGTGCCTATCTACGCTCCGAGAGCAAGGAAATGGCGCGCAACCTGGACCTGGTCTTCTCGCATTTTCCGCGACTGAAGGAGCGCGTTGGCCAATATGCCGGAACCATGTCCGGAGGCGAACAGCAGATGCTGGCGATGGGACGTGCGCTTATGTCAAATCCCAAGTTGATTTTGATGGACGAACCAACATTGGGCCTGTCTCCGATCATGTGCCAGGAGATTGCCGGCATCATCAAGGAAATCAACGGCAATGGTCGCACAATTGTTCTTGTCGAGCAAAACGCACGGCTCGCACTTGCCTTGGCTCATTACGGATATGTTCTGGATACCGGCGAAGTGGTCATAGAGGGCGCAGCTGACAAACTGAGGGAAAACGGTGACATTCAAAAGACATACCTTGGACTTGACTGAACAAAGGAAGTTATTTGTACATCCATCCACTACGAGTGCTTAAATCCGGATTGTCCGTGACCCGATCATTGCATCTGTGAGAACACTGCCCAATGCACGAACGGCAACAATGCGAAAGCTGTGCCGTTGCATTTTGGCGATGAAAGATTGACTGCTATGGGCCGTCATTTCCTAGCCGCTATAGTCAACTTCCTAAAAGCAGACATTCGCAGTAAAGCAGCTGGTCGACACTTTGGGCTCTAAACAGTCATTCCCTAATCTGGTAGAATGACCGCTTTCCAGACTTTGTATAAGACGCAGTGAGATGCCTAAGTTTACCCTTTTAAGAGTATTTGACCACTTTAAGCCCCGGTGCAATTGGAATGTGAAAGGGCATAGGTTCTTTTTAGATTACTTATTTATATCAAATATATAAGTACCTGTCCCAACTGGGACATTTTAAATATCACGGTGATGGCAATGCCTTCAGGCGTTTACATCCACAACAACACGGCCCTTTACCTGCCCCTTTAGAATATCACTGCCAAGTTTCGGCAGATCATTCAGCGTTGCGGGTACAATCATTGCTTCTAGTTTTTCCATCGGCAGATCGGTCGCCACCCGTCTCCAAACCGCGATACGTTTTTCTGTCGGGCAATGCACACTATCAATGCCCAGCAAGTTCACGCCGCGCAAAAGAAACGGAATGACCGTAGCCGGCAAGCCAGCGCCCCCCGCCAAGCCGACAGACGCAACCGAGCCGCCATATTTCATCTGGCCCAAGATACGCGCCAACATATCACCACCAACCGCATCAATGCACCCTGCCCATGTCTCGGCTTCAAGCGGGCGTTTGACGGTTTCATTGATATCTTCACGCGCAACGATTTGACTGGCTCCGAGTGATTTCAGATAATCCGCGGTTTCAGGCCGACCTGTCACGGCAGCAACCTCATATCCAAGATTAGCCAGTATCGCGGTCGCAACAGACCCAACACCGCCTGCAGCCCCTGTTACCAGCACAGGGCCACTACCCGGTGTCAGCCCATGAGCTTCCAAAGTCACAACAGACAGCATCGCCGTAAAACCCGCCGTACCAACAGCCATCGCTTGTTTCGTGGTCAATCCATTAGGCAAAGGCACCAGCCAGTCGGCATTCACGCGGGTTTTTTGCGCATACCCGCCCCAATGCACCTCACCGTAACGCCAGCCGGTCAAAACAACTTTGTCGCCCTCTTTGTAGCGGTCATCTGATGATTGTTCGACGGTACCTGCCATATCAATGCCGGGCACATGCGGATAGGTGCGCACCAAACCTCCCCCCGGCCCGATGCACAGGCCGTCTTTGTAATTTACCGTAGAGTAATCCACAGCGACCGTCACATTACCTTCCGGCAATTGCTCATTGGTTAATTGCTGCACAGAGGCATGGGTTTTGCCTTCATCGTTTTTCTCAACGAGCAATGCATTAAATGTCATATCGTGTCCTTTTCATCAGAGCAAAATTATACTCGGCCACGACAAAGCACATAAGTTCCATGGGCCGAAAACAATTTTACCCCTTATACTTGCGGGAATCCTTGTATGATATATACATGACACAAAGTTAAATGTCTGACAATTAGAATATTTGAGAGAAATATGAAATACACACTGAACCAAGGCCGCGAACTCTCCACCCAAATCGCAGAAGCCATACGCATCGAGATCATGAACGGCAGCCTTTTGGTTGATGAACGCCTACCCTCCGAGGGCGAGCTATGCGATAGATTTCAGGTTTCGCGTTCTACGGTGCGTGAAGCACTGAAACGACTGGCCGCACAGAGCCTCATTCGCACCCAAAGGGGTGCCACAGGCGGCGCCTTTGTCAATCGGATCAGCTTTGAAGACGCCTACCCGCAGCAAATCACCACCTCTACCCTGCTACTATCAATGAATGAAGTATCCTTTGAAACCGCCTGCGAGGCCCGCTTTGCTGTGGAACGTGCCTGTGTTCCGCTGTCTGCTGAACGATGCCAACCCGATCATATGGCGACCATGCGTGCGGAAATACACCGACAAGAACAAAGCGGTCTTAGTGATGAAAGCTTTTGCGCTTCCGACGTCGCGTTTCACAAAGCCCTGATCGAAGGGGCGGGAAATCCGGTTCTGACCTATCAACTGGCCAGCGCCATCGAGTCGATGCAACCCTTGATGAATATGATCACCTTTTCAAAGCGCGACCGCGCAACAATTGTTAGCTTACACAGCAAAATCGCTGATGGGATCGCAAGCGGCAACGCCGCAGTTGCCGATGAGGGGCTTTCGGAACTTGCTGACTATACGGTAACATTGGCTGATCAGGTTCGCCAACAACGCGCGACCAGAGCGCAAGACGCAGCCAAGATATGATCCAAAACCAATATTAATTCAGATGCAAATCAAGATTGAACCCCACTCATCATTCCCCTATACACCCCGATAATGCACCCGTAGCTCAGCTGGATAGAGCGCTGCCCTCCGAAGGCAAGGGTTTACTAAGAAAGAAACAAATAAATACAATTAACTAGAGGAAATAAAAAGAGCTTTAGTCTCCGATTAGTCTCTTAAATGGTCCCGTAGCTCAGCTGGATAGAGTGTTCGCCTCCGAAGCGAAAGGTCACGCGTTCGAATCGCGTCGGGACCACCAATTATTTCAATGCCTCATTGTTGGATGACTGCTTTCACTTGCAAGGCCATTCATTCATATCCAGTATGAAAGTCAGCCGTGCCGCCTTACTATCAAAAGTCGTATTTTGGAAAGAGGTCGCTTTGTCCGCACAACTGACATTCAGTCAAAATCTAAACCGGACGCTTCCGGCCTATTCTGTTGAAAAACTCGAAGGTTTTCGAGCTCTGGTCTGTTCCATAAGTTGGTGAAGTGCCGCTTTTACGCAGCTTTTCTGACAGAGTTGGTATTTGGAGCTAGTTTTGCGAGCTTTTTAAGGTTTTGGGCGGTTGCAGCGAGGATAAATTCGTCGTGTGCCCCACAGGGACCGCGCAATCGGAGCCTTCCGAGGCCATGGATGCGTTTGAGGTGGGCGAATGACATCTCAACCTTTTTGCGCAATTTACGCGAGATTGCATACTGGTGAGTTTGTGCCAAAACGCGCGCAATATCACGGGATTTTTCATAGATTGATCTGGTGATTTTTCGCTGCGGTTCTTTTGGACAACACCGCTGTTTCAATGTGCAGGTATCACAATCTGGCTTACGGGCGCGGTAGCGGATTGTTTCATCTTTGTTTGCACCTGATCTTGGTGTTTTGTAGGCACGATGATATTGTTTGAGTTCCTTGCCGCCTGGACAAATGTATAAATCATTCTCAGCATCATATGTGAAGTCGGCGCGTTCCAATGTCCCATCTTTACGCCCCGATTTATCTATGACGGGAATGTGCGGCGCGATCCCGCGTTTCTCAACCAACCAGTCTAACATTGGCCCCGAGCCATATGCGGTATCTGCTATCAATCGCTCGGGTTTAAGATAATGCACCTTTTGCACCCGATCAATCATGGTTTTGACCGCCCCAACCTCAGCTTGCCGAATGGACCGCGTGGCTTCCACATCCATGATCACGGCATTATCCGTATCGATCAGATAGTTCGTGGAATAAGCAAAATACGCAGGACCACCGCGTGCGCCAGTCCACTGAGATGCTGGATCTGAATGCGAGATAAACTTTGGTGTAACTGTGCTGGCCGCGCCAAAAGCAGCGTCATCAAGTGTTTCCAAATATTCCTGAACCGCGCGTGGCGCATCATCAGGATTAATCACCTCCGGGTTCCAGTCTGCCTTCGGCGTGGAGTTCTGACGGTTGGCATCTGCGGCAATGATACTGGCATCGGCAGCATATCGTTGGCCGCTTGCCAAGCCAGTCTCGATGCACTGGGCAACGACAGTTTCAAACACATATCGCAACACATCACTGTCACGAAAGCGGCCATGCCTGTTTTTGGAGAAGCTCGAATGATCGGGGATAGCATCTGTCAGATCAAGTTTGCAGAACCAGCGATAAGCTAAATTCAGATGAACCTCATCACATAAACGCCGCTCGGAGCGAATTCCCATGATATAGCCGACCAGTAGCATGCGAAGCATCAACTCTGGGTCAATCGACGGCCGCCCTGTTGAACTGTAAAAATCAGCCAGATATTTACGAATAGCAGATAGATCAATTACGTCATCTATAGCACGCAATATGTGATCGCTCGGAATATGATCCTCAATCGAAAAGTCATAAAACAGTGCGCTTTGTGCTTCCTGCCGTGGTCCCATCATCGCGATCAAACTCCGTTGCTGATAAACAAATTGAATCAGCAACCAAGGCGTAAATCAACTAGAGTTTTTCAACAGAATAAGCCCATAGTGGCCGATGCAGCGCCTAGCAAATTGTTCCGGTAAAGTGCAACCAGTTCGATTTTGTCTCAAAGGCGATGATGGGATACACCCAGTATCTGTTTATTTTTTGCCACCCTTACCGCCTTTGTCGCTAGCTCCTTAACCGCCTGAGCCGCCGGAGTTTGACGCTGTAATATCTATATTATCTGTAACGGTTTGAGTTTTTTCTTGAAAGTTAAGCGCAGCGCCGGCCGCAATTAAACTCGTTGCGGCGAGTAAAACCACATACTCGGTTGTCACCGCACCGGTGTTATCTTTTTTAAAGTCTGTAATAAGTTTTACTAGATACTGTACCATTTTACACTTTCACTAAATATTAAGAATTCGTTACAATAAGAATATACCCTCGCAGAAACACATCAGGGTTTTGGGCGAGTACGATTGACAGGTAGTTGGGATAGATACGTTTGCACTAAGCATTATAAATCCAATCGCTTGGAAACGCGGGTGGTGCTAGTTCTTCTGGAAAAGGACAATAATCATCTATTGATGTTCTAGAAGCCGATTGTTGCGAACCCTTGGGGCTCTCCACCTCAGCAATCGCATTAAGAACATCATCTATAGATATGGCATCCTCTGTACTACTCAATTGTTCTGGGCGGTCTTGGGGTTGATGTGCCCCACTTTTAGTCTTTTGAATATTCTCTATCATTTCACACCAACTACTAACTACTCATGTATCACTTACTAATTGTTTTACATTTACGACTTGAAACAAACCGACAAACAGCTGCCGATCCATGTTAATCTAACGCGCGATTGTGACCATTTTTCGTTGTGACAATGGAGCAATATAGGTTTTATGTTGTCTAAACTGGCATTAATTTCAATCTTAGATAGTGATGCATGAGCGGCTTTATCGCTTAGATGTCAGACAACTTTGCCCGCATAGCCGCCATTCAATGCGCAGTAACCCCATCTAAGCGACACCAAAACCAGCAGTTCCGATGGCACTAAAACTGGGGCGATTTGTGGGGCCTTTTTGGGTGTTTGGCACAAATTTGATAAACAACCACGCACGTGATACTTTACTAACAAAGAGGGGTTACAACATGGCATTAGACAACGAAGACGACACAGATTTTGTGAAGTTCTGGAACTCGGTTCTGGGACCAAAATTCACAAAGTACCGGCACATCCTCCAAGGCGGATTGTCACGCCATTCCGCTGCAGTAATCCCAAGCTTGCTTATCAAAGAAGGAATGTCAGTACTCGATGTCGGCTGCGGATGGGGAGACATGTCACTCCAAATGGCTGAAATTGTTGGACCAAAGGGACGCGTCGTCGGTATTGATTGCGTCGATGCTTTTTTAGAAGAGGCCAGAAAAGATGCCGCCGCAAAAGAACTCTTGCATGTCGAGTTCGCCCGCGGTGATGCTGAAGTCGCTCTACCCGAGAATGAGTTCGATTATGTGGTTGCGCGTTTTGGTACAATGTTCTTCACAAATCCGGTGGCGGCGTTGCGGCGTATGCGTCTGGCGCTCAAACCAGGAGGGCAGATGACACATATAGTCTGGCGTCGGCGCGAAGACAATCCGGCATGGCAGGAGGCAAAAGAAATCACACTTCGGCATCTTCCGCCTCCGGGCGAAGGCGCTGACACCTGTGGGCCTGGCCCTTTCTCTATGGGCA
>JAJFHY010000207.1 GCA_021775375.1 Amylibacter sp.
CAAGGAATTGTGGCAGCGTCCGGCGCATGCGACGCGCCCAGCGATCCTTGCCAGATGCGTTCGGCGCAAGCCCATAGGGAAAGGCAACGCATTGGTCGGGTAATGTATACCAACCTGCCGCCCCCAACTGTATGTCACCCACCAGATGCGGATAGAGCATGGTAAATCGATGTGCCAACTGTGCGCCACCAGAATAACCGAATATATCCACTGGCCCAGAGGGAAGATCAGCCAAGCGCCGCGCTTCCTCGAGCAGCCCAAGAAGTGCATAGTCGGGGCGTGCCCGATTAGTAATACGTTGGAAAACAGGCCAACCTGTTTGGTCGAAATTGGGCACAATCACGCATCGGCCGGTCAGTTCAGCATAGGGAGCAAATAACTCAACCATCTCTTCCGCGTTTCGAGAAATCCCGTGGAGTGCCAGGATAGGCCGATCGGTTGATGGTGAATCAGGCACAATAATTGTTCCTTTGATGTGGCAATTTCTGAACCCTGCAGTGATGTTTTGTTGTCGAACATGGGGCGTGTTGGGGTGTTCGGGATGTCGGAGAATTACCCCCGGTTCATATTGGCTGGTTTCCAGGTGATGGGAAGAATGACAGGTTGGCATATTAGGCGCTCCAAAATAACTTACCTAAGACTAGCAAGACCTACCACATCGTCCAATCGACCTTCGTCAGCTATTGTGTCCGACTATTGTCGATGAGTTCCCAGACTAAAGTCTGGACTTGTTTTAAAAAAGTAGACAGCTCCTTTGAGGTCTTTGATTGTAATCTTGGAGGAATCAATGACACGCAAACACTTTACAGAAGACTTTCGCTAAGAAGCAGTTCGACCTGGATCGTCCACTCAACCTACAGCAAGAGGCCCCAAAAACTGCCCTAGTCAATTACACCTCCCTGACGCCTATATGATGGACTAATTGCTCTCCCATAATATCCCTGCGGCTTTTCTCGGCTGTGGCTACGGTGTCCCCCTTCGGCGGGGCGGGTTGCAAGAGGCCACCTTGCCGTATTGATCTAGAACAAAGACCGGCACCTAGAAAAGATTTATAATTGTAATCAATTCGATTCAGGATGGATTCAATATGCGCGCCCCGAACCGCAATACTCGTTTCTACTGTGCTTCTGTCAGAGCAATTCGAGAAATAACAATACATATCGCGGGTGGCTTTTTTAAAAAGCCTCTAGGATCAACACTTGATGAAATAGAAAGAGAGATTGTGAAAATGTCGAATGTAAAAACCCTAACCAGCATGCTGTTTGCCTTGGGTGCAGGGCTACTTCTTTTACCCGGCTCATCTGCTCAGGCACAACAGGCGCTTGACCGCACGGTTTTGCCAATCGCTGTGCCGTCGGCACCCGAATTTGTCGAAACCGATGTGCACAATGCCAAGGCACCACCCTTTTTTAAAGTGACGGCACCCGAGAGTGCGCCAAACGTGCTGATTGTTCTGGTCGACGATCTGGGTTTTGCAGGCACCAACACTTTCGGTGGTCCGGTTTCAACCCCGACCTTCGACCAACTGGCAGCCGAAGGGCTGAGATATGTCGATTTCCATACTACCTCGGTTTGTTCGCCGACCCGTGCCGCGATCAAGAGCGGGCGCAATCACCATGTCAACAACATGGGTGGCATCATTGAAACCGGCACCGCCTTTCCCGGTAATACCGGTCAGATACCGGCCGATGTGGCTCCTGTGGCCGAGATATTACGCCATAACGGCTACAGCACTGCCGCTTTCGGTAAATGGCATGAAACCGCAGCCTGGGAGGCAAGCATTTCCGGCCCCTTGGATCGCTGGCCGACCCATCAGGGCTTTGACAAGTTCTATGGTTTCCTTGGCGGCGAGACAAACCAGTGGGCACCGTTTATCTATGATGGAACGCATCCGGTCGAATTGCCGGATGATCCGGACTATCACTTTCTTGAAGACATGACCGATCAGACGGTCAACTGGATCAAGTACCAGAAGGCACTTACCCCAGACAAACCGTTCTTTGTCTACTACGCGCCCGGCGCCACCCATGCGCCGCACCATGTGCCGCAACACTGGATCGACCGCTGGAAGGGCAAGTTCGATCAGGGTTGGGACGTTTTGCGCAGCGAGATATTGGCGCGCCAGATCGCAAACGGGATCGCACCGAAAGGCACCGAGCTTGCCGAAAAACCATCGGCCATTCCTGACTGGAACAGCCTGAGCAAGGATGAAAAGACCCTGTTCACGCGTCAAGTCGAGACTTTTGCCGGCTATATCGAAATGACCGACCATGAGATTGGCAAGGTGGTCGAGGCAATCAAGGACACCGGGCAGTTGGATAATACGCTGATTTTCTTTGTCTATGGTGACAACGGCACCAGCGCCGAGGGTGGCCGCAACGGCATGTTCAGCGAAATGACCTATTTCAACGGCGTGCAGGAAAAGGTTTCCGACATGCTGAAGAAGATGGACAAATGGGGCGGGCCGGAAACCTATCCGCATATGGCTGCCGGTTGGGCCGTGGCCTTTGACACGCCCTATAAGTGGACCAAACAGGTGGCCTCGGACTTTGGCGGCACCAAAGTCGGCATGGCGGTGCACTGGCCTGCCGGGATCAAGGCAAAGGGCGAGCAGCGCGATCAGTTCAGCCATGTAATCGATGTGGCCCCGACCATTTTGGAGGCGGCGGGCATCCCCGAGCCCAGATTGGTGAACGGTGTTTCCCAATGGCCCATGGACGGCACGAGCATGCTCTACAGCTTTGATGATGTGGACGCCAAGGAACGGCACGTCACCCAGTATTTCGAGATGTTCGGCAACCGTGCTATCTATCACGAAGGCTGGTGGGCCAGAACCATTCATAAAGCCCCTTGGGAACCGAAACCCCGTCGCGGGTTGAACGAGGATATCTGGGAACTTTACGACACCAGCAAGGATTTCAGCCTGACCAACGATCTGTCGGCCGACCATCCTGAGAAACTGGCCGCGTTGCAGAATGTCTTCATGCTGGAAGCGGCGCGCAACAAGGTGCTGCCGATCGACGACCGCACCTTCGAAAGGATTAACGGCGAATTGGTCGGTCGGCCGGATATCATGGCCGGACGCACCTCGCTGACACTGGCCCAAGGCATGACTGGCATGACAGAGAACGTGTTCCTGAACATCAAGAACAAGTCCAAGACTATAACCGCCGAAGTCGAAGTCGCTGACAACGGCGGAAATGGTGTCATCATCGCACAGGGAGGCCGCTTTGGTGGCTGGGAGCTTTATGTTAAGGACGGTGTGCCGGCCTATGACTATAACTTCCTTGGACTGGAGCGTTTCACTGTTGCATCAACAGAGAAACTGGCACCTGGCAAATCCACCATACGTTTTGAGTTCGCTTATGATGGTGGTGGCATGGGTAAGGGCGGAATGGGCACCTTGATTGTCAATGACAAAAAGGTCGGCGAAGGCCGGATCGAGAGAACCCAACCGATGGTTTTCTCTGCCGACGAAACCGCTGATGTGGGCATCGATCTTGCGACGCCTGTGGTCGAGACAATCGGATCAGAAGCGAAATCTCGCTTCACCGGCTCTATCAGTCGTGTAACGGTTGAAGTGCACTAATTGCGATCGGCCCCTGCAACACCATCAGTGTTTCCGGGGCCGCCCGAAAAAGCAAACGCTGGCGCGGAAAGGTAAAGCAGCTAAACTGGACTATCCTATTATTCACCAAAGAACCATTTTAAATGGCGGGTCAAATGGCGAGGTAAGATGAGTGAACATGCGCGTTCGCAATCTGCCGAAATCTGAATGCCCGCAACACAGGAGACTAATTATGCCCGAAACTCTTACAGCTTTCAAATCCGGTGTCGGCGCGGTGGCGCTGATGGCGGCCATGGCCACAACCGCAGCTACTGCCGATGAAACCGATGCCAAACAAATCCTGCGCTCAATGTCAGACTATTTGACAGCAGAGCAATCTCTGGCCTTCGACTATGACGCAACACTTGAAGTGGTGACAACCGAAGACCAGAAGCTCGGCCTCGCAACATCCGGTACGGTGCAGATGACACGCCCCGACAAGATACGGGCGACGCGCACCGGCGGCTTTGCCGATATAGAGATGGTGTTTGATGGTGAAACCTTCAGCATGATCGGCAAGAATTTGAACCTTTATGCGCAGATGCCCGTGAGCGGCTCGGTGGATGATCTGGTCAACACATTGCGCGAAGACTACGGTCGTGCGCTTCCAGCCGCCGATCTGCTGTCAGCCACACCATACGATCTGATGATGAGCGAAGTGACCGACATCAAGGATCTTGGCGCCGGTGTGATCGGCGGAAAGGTATGTGACCATCTTGCTTTTCGCACACCGGATGTCGACTGGCAGATTTGGATTGCGCAAGGCAAGGAGCCACATCCATGCCGCTATGTGATCACCACCCACGGCGTGTCGCAAGGGCCACAGTACAGGATTGATATTCGTGACTGGCACAGCGGAAAGGTGTCTGCCGACAGCACGTTTGCATTCAAGGCACCTGAAGGGGCTTCGGAAATTACCTTTGAGGAATACCACGGCAAGGTCAGCGACATGCCTGATAACTATGTAAAAGGAGACACACAATGAAATATATTCACCGGATAGCTGTTCTGACCCTGATTGCAATTGTTGCCGTCGGGTCACTGGAACTTGGGGCCGAACTTAGAGTGCCCGGATTACACGGGTTTGTCTCGAAGGCACATGCACGGATGGGCCGGCCTCTGACGCCCGTCAGCGTCGCAGGTGTCGGGCGTCGTACAGTACGCCGCTGTGCTGCGGGGGTCTATAACTGTTGACTGTAGATATTTACGACCCCCAATGTCAGCCTCCCTGTGACTACAGTAATAAGGCCCCGGAAATCCTCCCTTATTCAAATACAAAATTATGTCCCACAAGTGCTGACGTCTGACATCCCTGCTATCCTGAGAAGCACAGCCCACGCGCACCCGTTGATTTATGTCTCGATTTCCAGGTGCGCGGATTTATTGTACTGGCATCCAGTCTTCGTGCGGATCATAGGCGTCCATCTCGAGGCTTTTCTCAAACCCATCTTCACCCAAATCAAGTTCCAGCACTTGACCGTTCTCTGAAACAATAAAGCTTGTGACGCCCGTCACACCGTATTCAGCAGGCACCGCAATGGCGGCATGTCCCGCTATCTGGTTGCCATTGACAACATACCCCAAAGCACCGCCCGGCGCGTTTTTGCTTTGTTTGTCAAACAATCGATAGACATATCCCGCATAAGGTTCAGGGGCCATAGTTTCGCCGTCTACCTCATATCCGAAAGCCTCTGCGCGGGCTAGAAAATCACCGGCAGGGCTGTCTTTACCCGGCCAAAACAGCCCGTCTTTTTCACCCTCGGATGAAATGATTTTGGTTGCAAATTCCAGCACCCCGTCGCCGTCCCAATCTACGCTTCGGTATTCTGCTTGCACTTCAACATAGCTTTTCATGATCTCGATGACTTCCAGCTCGTTACGCCCGATTTTACGGCGCGCAATTTCTGCGACGCCTTCGACCACGTCAAATGTCCAGAACCCGTCATCACCTTTGAGTAGCGGCATCGGAAACGCCCAATTGTCATCGCCGATCAGCAAAACAGCATATTTGCCATAAACCTCCTGAACGATGTGTTCTTCATCATAGGCCTCGATGAAAGCTGACCAGATCTTCTTGTCACGCGCTGCGTTGCCAGAGCTCAGCGTTTCACGTGCATCTTCGCCAAATAACTCTTGCATGGTTTCGATCGAGTGGGTCCGCACCGCATCGGCAAGTGCATTGGCCAAACCATCAGGCGAAGTATAGTCTTCGGCCATCAAAGCCGTCGTACTCAGGCCCGAGATTATCAGGCCGCCCAGACAGATATTGCGGAAAGTCCTTGCTGCGCTCATCGTCTTCTTCCTCCCTGCATATGGTTGCCGCCGCCACGAGAGCTTGATTTTCTGGCGCCGCCCCCGCTTTGATTTCTCTGGAAGCTAGATGAACTGGATTTTTTCCTGCTTGCCTGAGGTTTCGCGGCTTTCCGGGTCGCAGGTTTTGCTCTCGATTTACTTGGCGAAATATTCTTTTTTTGCGTCGACGGTCGTTTTGCAGCACCTTTATTGGCAGGTCGTGTGCCTGCTTTTGGTCGGCTCAGCGCACCCGCATCACCAGCTGATGGCCGATTGGCAGGACGGCTGATGTCTTTTGCCCCCGTCTTACTTCCCAAATCTTTGCGCATTGCATCGCCACGTGTGCTCTTGTTATTCATTGATGGCATTTTGCCACCGCCGGCACTCGGTCGATTTTTACCACCGGCGTTTGGACGTTCGCGCAGACTATCTTTGGCGCGCGCTTCACGACGCGGTTCCGGCTTCCAGTTGTTGCCGACATTGTTGCCGATGTTCACATCGCCATTGATATTGATACCACCCGAACGGTAGTGGATCGGGCGGCCATTGTATCCGCCACAATTTCGGCATCCCCAGTAGCCATGCCAGTGATTATTCCGGTGATAGATCGCGCCGATCAGAATTACAGTCGAAAAGAAAATCAGCGCGTCGTTGTTTTTGTAGTACACGGTTTGGGTATTATAGGTCGGCACATAGATGACTTCCGGATCGCTTGGAATAATCACCACCGCTTCGGTTTCATCCCGCGTGACCTCTTGTTCTTCGGTATCTACCAGGCTGCCTGCATCTATCGCAGCTTCGCGCATGCGTTGCACAGCGGCCATAACGTCATCAGATTGCGCCAGCATCGCGTTGCCGGCCATTTCGGTCCAGTCTACGTTGTCTGCCATCCGGTTCAGCACATCAGGGAAAGCTGTTGCCAGAACCTGTACACTTGGATCCCAAGGTTCCGCTTCAACCGCGTCTGTCAATGCGTCTTGCTCAAGTCCATTGTTATCGATCAGAAACCTTTGTGCTTTTATGATATCAAGCGGGTATGTCGCTGCCACAAGTATCTGTATCAAAAGTGTGTCAGGGTAAAGTGCTACCGGGGCAACCAGCTCGTCCAGTTCTTCCTCGGATAGGCCAACAAATTCAACATCTTCACCTTGGGTTTCACTTGTCGTTGCCGCTTCGCCAGAGGCTGCCGTGGTTTGCGCCATCAAAGGCGCCAGCGGATAAGTCGATATCGCTGAAACCAGCAAGGTGGTGGTCAATAAATTGCGCACACGTTGTCTCCCTCTTGTTTGCTAAACTTTACAAGGTCAATAAAAATACACAAGTGACTATATTAATTTAACACGCGGCGACTGCTCTGCCCTATTCAATCTGGTTCCCCTGACAATGACAGATTAGGAAAATATGTGCTGTCAGACGAATTCGAACTGGTCTCGGTTTGCAGCAATATTGATGTTATTTACAACCTGGCTTGGGTATCATTTCGTTACGATCAGGATCGGTAAGCCTGCGATCATTTTCTCGAGTGGGTTTGTTGATGTGATACCGAAACGGCTGGCACTGTTCAGCCCTTGGCCAATCAGTTGAACCACTTCCGGGGACCCGGCAAATTTTGAGTGGCTGCCGGATTTTGAATCTTCGATTTGGCTAAGGTCAATCACTGTCACCCCCAATTCAGCAAGTTCCTCAGAATCCGCTGATCCCACCCGATTCACCCCGCCAGAAATTCTGCGGGAAAAACTAAGAGCGCTGTCGTCTTTTGATGTTAGAACATAAAGTTTTTGATGGTTTTTTCTTATCTGGCCCAATTGCGACCTGAACAGGTCTATGTCTATGTCCGGCGCAGCTAGCATAACGGTCTTGAGGCGGCCGCTGGCGTTAAATACACCGGCCTGCTCGGCGGCAACAATTGCCTCCATCATTAGCAATGATCCCATGGAATGGGCAAAGATATCGGCTCCCTTTACATTGGTTTTTAGGAGTATGCGAGAGGCCTCCAATAAACGTGGACGCGCGACCAACGCACTATTCAGATCATATACATATTTCACCGGTTGTGCCGCAGACGCCCAAGAAAATAGAACAGGTACTCCCTTATAGTCCGTGTCCTCGACGAATTGAGCCAGGCGCAGGATCGAGTCACTAATGGTGTTGTTGTAGCCGTGCACAAAGAACAGGATATTGCGGTCATTGGGCGGCAATTTTGCAAGTTCAGCGTTCACAGATCTAATGAATGCATTGTCGGACTGGTAAACTGTCGGTTCAATAACGGCGAATTCAGTTCTCGGGTCCGGCGGCATCCGTTTCGCGCGCTCCAAATCACCGGAAACATGGTTGGGCGGGATAGAAACAACAACCGATGCTAGTCCAAGTTCCGGCGCGCGCTGGCCAGAGTAAAATGCGCCCACAACTTCGGTGGCTTGCCGGGTCGTGGTGATGAATATTTTTTGCCGTGTTGCTTCCTGAATAGATTCTGTAGGCATTTTAGGATTGTCGATGCCGACCAGATCTGGTGCGCGAGAACAGGATGAAAGAAGCGCGACCACCAAGAGAGTAATGAGCGCAACATGTGCCCAACGCGCTTTTTCGCCGAGATTTGACAAATGCATGTGTTACCTCTCTGAAATCTTTGGGCGGTGAGCGCATCATAAAAACGCAATCGGGATGCTTCAGAATTAGCTTATACAACCATATCGTACAATACTTAAATCAAATTGCCGGCATTCATCAGGTGTCCAAACATAACCACACCGCCCGCAGTACCCGCCTGAACCGTTCAGCTATGGGTGCCGATTGAAAGCCTTCTGATTTACTTCCTAGGCTACCCTAGTTTTTGGTAGGGGTACCCATAACCGAGTTCTCCGAAATGCCCCTCGCGTAAAAATAGGGCGGAAGGAAATTTATCTCGTCACTTGCTGGATTAGGATAGATGTATTCTATGGTGGCGATGTAGTCGAGTGTGACTGCACGCTGTCGTCAAAAAACAACGCGCTGATCAGAAAAAATGTTGCTTTCCACCTACATTGAAGGCAACTGTGTATGACGCCGTTAATTTGAGGAATTTTTATGATAGTACGCAGTCTCGCCGCAATTATCCTTGCACTCTTGCCCAGCCTTGGCTTCGCGCAAAGCGCTGAGCGCACTATGACATTGGAAGTAAATGCAACTGTGCGATCAGTCGATGCGGAAACACGGATGATTGTGCTCGACAACGAGACTACGGGCCGGTCTGAGATTATCATAGCAGGCCCAGAGATCGTGAATTTTGATCAGATTGAAGCTGGCGACAAGGTCAAGGCACTCTACACGCTGGGTGTGGCTGCCCGGATGGCGATGCCCAATGAAGTTGACGGCGTGTTAGAGATAGACGGACAAGCCATTGAGGGTGAAAAACCGGGCGCACTGACCGGTACTGCTGTAACGCTGGTGCTGGAATTTATCTCCTTTGATCCAGTGGCATCGATTGCCACTGTGAAAGACAGTTCCGGCGACGAACAGATGATTGAAGTTGAGACAGACGCTGGACGAGAATTTGCAAAAGAACTTAACTCCGGTGAAATGGTCGCACTGACTTTCACCGAAGGGTTGGCGGTAGGGATAGTGGAAGAATAAAGTCCACCGTTATTGCTGACACCCAATTGTTCAGAAACTTCTCTGACTGGATATCCACGCCGCTATTTGATGCACTGTATCTTGTTTGAAATTATCACTAAATTTTGACTTAACCATCTTGGCCTCCTTGACACAAATTTAAGTCAGCTTACTGACCCAAGGCATCACATTCGTTTTGTCTCTGAATTTCTTATATGAAGCAGGATAAATCGGTTTTTGAAATGGCATCTTGTAAAAACCGTTCATAATCTCGTTCAGGGTTTTACCCCCTGCAAACCCTTTCAAGAAAATCATCTTCGAAACCGGAGAGGTTAGTGTTTTAAACCCTAAGCCGTGAACCTTGGGATAAAAGAACTGATAAGCTGCGTAGTTACAACGCACCATATCTTGGCGGATTTCTTGCAACATCTCGTTGTAGCGTTCTCCGATTTTGCGATTAGCCTTCACAGCACCGGCAACAGCCTTGCCCGCAAAAGTTCCTGACTTAAGCGCGTTGTGAATTCCCTCACCGAACATCGGTTCACAAAATCCCGCGGCATCCCCTGCAAAGAGCACCCGTTCAGTGGTTTGCTGGTAAGTATTGCCGCCGAACCCAAGCGGGAAGCCGACGACATCATCGATCCCATCTGTGCCTAGCTTTTTTTGTGAATACTCCCGCAACTCAGCCTTGCTTATGGAAACATCACTGTTGCAAGTATAGATGCCCACATTAACATGGTCCCCCTTGGGGAACATCCAGCCATAACCATAATCCACACAGCCAAAATCAAATTCCATCTTAGGAATTTGCGGCAAGCGCGTATAAGGAATGATGCCTTCCAATGCAAACCCACGGCTGAAATCAAGGCGGGGCTTAATCAAACGGCGCACCCGACTGTTCGCACCGTCCGCTGCAACCATATACTTGGCTTTTATCTGCGTGCATCCGTCAATTGTGATACACACTTCATCATCGGTTTCCTTAACCGCGTCCAAACTATCGATCTTTAGGAATTTTACCCCGGCCTCGATTGTCATAGTCAACATAAATTCATCAAATTTCTCACGCACGACAAATGCACATATAAATCCGTTTGTTGTAAACTCATGTGGCGCGTCATAGCGCAGCCCCATGTTCAATGTCCCCGTTGCGGTTTCCAAGACCTCTTCGATTGAAAAAGGCAGTAAAGCCATCGCCTTCGTGGCAATTCCACCACCACAAGGTTTCAGACGCGGAAAATTGCTTTTGTCTACAATCAACACTTCAAGCCCGGCCTGAACCGCATGATACGCCGCCATTGTTCCCGCTGGCCCACCGCCAATCACTATCAGGTCGAAGTCACCTCCTGATGACATACCACTATTCCCTTTACCACGTAGGCTAAATATCCAACACGTCGTCTAACCCGCCTTCAAAATTGCCCGAAAGCACAGATAGTGTCAAACTCCAGATTTGGTTGCCAAGCGCCTCTATCTACTCCCGTTATATGCTGCCCACAGTCAGATGAACTGATTTAACAATGTTTGACTTTCCAGCGGCACCGTTTCATTCTTGATTTCAACAATCCAGCTGGTTTTAAACTTAACAGACAACATTTTCTGCTTACCGGTTCGTGCAATAATTTTTCGCAATTGTGCATGAGAACCTGTTTGCTGTGATGCAGTGTTATCAGATTAAACATGAGGTGCCGAAAATGAGCGAGCAAGCCACACCAGCACGTACACGCACCGGTGGACGGTCATCGCGGCGCGCTTTGCGGGCGGCACCTAATTTCGAGATGCTGCCGGGATTGATCCGCGGGATACCGCTTTGCGAGGTGATGGATGGTGCGCAGGTCGAACGGATGGATGCCGCCTCCATGGACATTCTCGAAAACGTTGGCGTGCATTTCCGTGACCCGATTGCAATCGAGGATTGGAAACGGGCAGGCGCGAAAGTGGTGGGCGAGCATGTTTATCTTGATCGCGGTTTGGTGCGCGAGCTGATTGCAACGGTCCCGTCTGATTTCACATATCACGCCCGTGATCCAAAAAAGAACGTGCGCCTTGGCGGAAAGCATTCGATTTTTGTGCCCATGACAGGGGCTCCTTATTTACGGGATCTCGACGATGTGCGCCGCAATCCGCTGATGGAAGATTTGGCAATGTTCCATAAATTAAGCCATATGATGCCGGCAATGCACAGCTCTGCACATCATATTGTCGAGCCATACGACCACGCGATCTCGCATCGGCATTTGCGCATAACCTATTCCTCGATGAAGCATTCGGACAAAACATTCATGGGGATGACCACGTCACCCAAGAATGCCGAGGACGTCATGGACATGTGTGCAATCCTGTTCGGAGAAGATTATATCGACAGCCATCCTGTTACCACCGGTAACTGCAACGGCAACTCGCCACTGGTATGGGACGAAACAATGCTGGGTGCCATGCGGGCTTTTTGCAGGCGCAACCAGCCTGTGCTGTGCTCGCCTTTCGTTCTGGGCGGTGCCAATACGCCTGCAAGCGTGCCGGCAACGGTTGCACAGCTTAATGCGGAAGCCCTATCTGCACTTGCTTATACACAGGTCATCCGCAAAGGATGCCCCGCTATCTATGGGCATTATCTGTCCACGGTATCGATGAAATCCGGCGCACCCATGGCCGGAACGCCCGAGATTAGCTTGATGAATTTCATGATCGGTCAGATGGCCCGGTTCTACGATGTTCCCTGGCGTACATCAAACACACTGGGCGGCGCCAAGACATTTGACGCACAAGCTGGCTATGAAAGCGCCGCAACACTTTCTTCCGTGCTGCATGCGGGCGCTAATTACATCTGGCATTCGGCAGGTTGGAACGAAGCGGGAATGCACTGTTCCGTGGCGAAATTCATCGTCGATGCCGAGCAATGCGCCATGGGATACCGCATGGCGGAAGGGCCGAAATGGGACGACTTCGATGAAGCAATTGCCGCGGTTGCCGATATAGGGCCGGGCGGGCATTATCTGGGCCATCCCCATACACTGGAAAATTTCCAATCGGCCTTTTTCATGCCGGAGATGTTCGACAATAATTCTATCGAGCAATGGCAGGCCGAAGGCAGTGTGGAAATAACCGAACGTGCCCTGGCGCATGCGAAAAAGTTGTTGCGCGCGTATCAGGAACCGAAGCTGGATGCGGCAAAGAACGAAGCCCTACTTGATTATATCGCGCGACGTGAACGGGAAATACCCGAGGCCAGTGAATTGAACCAAACATACTGAAGGATTAATAATTTTCGCTTTAAGTTCTCACCTCAAATTGGTGGTGATTACGCATAAAATGGGATCATATTAACGTGCAAAAACCACGTGAAATTAGTGAATTTACGCGTGTTTAAAGTTTTATGAAAATTATCCAAATGTGTCGGGAATAAGGCAAATATCGCAACTTATTTTCAATTATTTTCCAAAACCTGTACTTAAGAATAGGCCGAAAAAGCTATATAAACATACTAATGTCAAACTTATTGTGTCTAAAGTACCTGTAAGAATGATTAAGTGTAAGTAACGAGTGTGTGATTAAAAGTGTAACGAGTTAGAGTATTAACGAGTAACGTTTAAAGAGTTTAATGTGCAGTGTAATGTAGATTGTGTGTAACGAGTAGAAATCAGGAAATTGATATTAAAAGGGCCCTCGCGTAAGAGGGCCCTTTCAACATACGTCATTTATCAATGGACCAGTCATCCGAATTTCAAAGTCCGGGCATGTCGCCCCGATCTTGCGATATCAATCCTTTTTACGACGTCGTAAAAGCCCGAACCCACCTATAGCACCCAGCAAGAGCGGTAGTGAGGCCGGTAGTGGTACAGGTGAGGGCACATCGCCAAATTGAATACCGATGCTCGTACCGGAAACTTGCCTGCCATTATCAAAGGCAGATAGGCTGATCGTATAAAAGCCCTCGGTCTGTGGATCAAACCCGGCCGGTTCAAAGAACCCCAGATTCCAGGAGTTTTGCACAAGATTGCTTCCGGAAATCAATGCAGTGTAACCTGCCAGATTTACAGCCTGTGTGCCGGCCCCGTTGCCGGTTGTATTATTTCCGAATGCGTGATCAGCAAATGGTATGTTGATCGGGTCAAAATCGACGGTGGAGCCAATAGCAATTGTCGGATCATAGTCGATCGATAACAGATAGGTCAGATCATTCAATGCGAACCCGCTTGTCCCGTCGAAATCGGAATTGATGGACCATTCGAAATTAAAGGCCGAGCGTGTGGCCGGTGCAACGGAATCCGCTGGATCAAACGTGTATGTGCCATCGCCGTTACTATTGAATATATTCTGTGGGTTGCCGGCAAGGTCATAGCGAAGTTTTCCCCGCAACCCGATTTCGACACCATTTGACTGGTCGACCGTAAAGCCGCCGTTCACGTTACCGGATCCAAAGATAACATCAGATGTGACATTAGCATCAAACGTAGTAGCCATGACGGATGTTGACAGAAAGCAGCCAAGCGCCAGCGTCGTTGAAAGTAGTGTGATTTTCATAAGATAGTCCCCATAATAATTATTAAATATAATTTAAATATGATACTACGCTATCCGTTATGTAAATTATGATGCGCGTATAATCCGTACACGTTTAAGTTATAATGATGTGATTGTTTACCATATGGCGACAATAGACCTTATTCTTATCAAACTGATAGACATAGCGAAACAATTAGAATGTTGATTTTGTCAGACCTGACTTTGAAGCCACCCATTACGTTTTGACACAAGAGCTACTTCCGGGGGGCTTTTTGATAAATTTTGGGTGACGTGAATAACAACAGACCCATGTGTCTAGAATCGAAATTCAACCCGATTCTGATTGTTTCCATTTTAAATACAATGTGGCGGGAATAAGTTAATTTACACGGTATTTATCACATGTTTTTCCAAAACCTGTACTTAAGAATAGGCCGAAAAAGCTATATAAACATACTAATGTCAAACTTATTGTGTCTAAAGTACCTGTAAGAATGATTAAGTGTATGTAACGAGTGTGTGATTGAAAGTGTAACGAGTTAGAGTATTAACGAGTAACGTTTAAAGAGTTTAATGTGCAGTGTAATGTAGATTGTGTGTAACGAGTTCCAGGTTGGGAATATTTATAAAAAGGGCCCTCGCACATGAGGGCCCTTTTAAAATTTTACGACCCGATTTAGATCAATCCGGTGCATCGTATCATTTCGAAATTTCCATCTGTTCGCAGCTCCCCGATTTCGAAATAATGGTTTTCGCCATTGGATCTCATTCCAGCCTGCATTCAAATGCGGTTTCAAATTTCGGCGTGTATTCATGGATGATAATTTCTTTGGATAATGCATAGCGAGATGTCAGTTTCACAAACTAAACCTGATAGAAGACGGACCAGTTAGCCCTTACATGTAGTATGCTTTTAAATCCTGATGACTAAATAGGCTATTTCAGGGTTTTTAGAATCAAAAAACCGGCCCGATTCTGATTGTTTCCATTTTAAATACAATGTGGCGGGAATAAGTTAAATTGTACGGTTTTATTCACATGTTTTTCCAAAACCTGTACTTAAGAATAGGTATAAAAAGCTATAAAAACATACTAAAGTCAAACTTGTCTGGTCTAAGTTAGTGGTCAGATCGGTAATGTAACGAGTAACAAGTTTAGTAGAGTTTAACGAGTAAAGTCAGTAAGTAAGTTTGTAAGTCAGTAAGTATGTAACGAGTATAACGCGTCTATGGGGTGACGCGTAAAGTATGTAAAAGTGTAATGCGTAATAAGTATGGTGTGTTGAAGCGGTGTTGGTTGCATAGCTATTAAATAGGGATAAATCTTTTTTCACCTGTCCGAAAAAAGATTACAGATATTAAAGGGGCTCTCCTGCCGGAGGGCCCTTGAACGTTTATAAATCGGGATTTAGACTATATGTTCCCATATAACTGCTTTGTCCCAGTAAATGTTTTTGCATCTGTTTTATAACGTCTGCCCCTGTAAACCGACCCGTTAACCCTAGGCTTGCGGTATCCAGCGCATAGACCGTAAAATGATAGTGATGCATGATACTGTCATTCCAAGGCGGGCAAGGACCGTCGTAATCTCCATAATCGCCCCCCATGTCCGCATCCCCTGCGAACCAATCTGTATAGCTGTTGATCCCGGCGATGCCGTAAGGTTTTGCTCCGATTGCCTTGCCTTTCGGAGTAATGCCAGAAGATGCGGCCCCTTTATTAATGGATGTTGTCCCAGCAGGTATGTCAATTAAAACCCAATGGTAGAAATCTACCCGCGGCAAGGTTGCGGGAACTATTTTACCTTCTTGGTTCACATCTTCACCCGAGGATGGCACATCCGGATCATGACAGATAATCACATAGGATTTTGTACCCTTTGGGGGATGGTCCCATGAAATTGCGGGATTAAGGTTTTTGCTCAGGGCAACCTGGGTATCCGCATCCATTTTGCCGAATGCATATTTGGCAGGAATGGGGGCGCCATCAGCCCATCCAGAGATTTTAACTGTAAAACTATCAGACATGGTCGTCTCCTATTCGATTGCGGTTAAATGTGTCCTTAAGGGGATGATATGTAGAGGGTCTCTCGAATTCCACTAAAACATCGGTATTACAGTACCGTTCTATAAAGATTTTCGGCGATGGTTCGTTCCATCGCAATGAAATTTGCACAACTAGCCCGTGCAGAGGTGGCATTGGAAATGTTTTTGGGTAAGGGATTAGTAAAAAAATTGCGGTAAATCGGTTAACTTTACGCTTCGGTGGGTTTTCACGATGCAATACCGACGTGATACCGACGTAATACAGACAACCGGTTTTGCCCTTGGATCACAATTATGAATCAACGGCTCGCACCCCTTGAATTCCCCTGCAATCGTCGGTATTACACCCCTTGATCAATAAAGGAATACGGCGATGGCACGTACCAATCCAATGCAATTCGCACAGCAAGTCCGCGCAGAGGTGGCCAAAATCGTTTGGCCGTCACGC
>JAJFHY010000208.1 GCA_021775375.1 Amylibacter sp.
GTTGCGCTCGAAGACATCATCATGGCCTGCCTGCTCAACGCGTTTGAAGGCGACGAGTTCCAAGCGTTCAAGCTCATGACAGCAAGGCAAATCGACGACGGCGAGCCGATCAATCTGTATGATCACATCCAATCGATCGCCAACTCCGTGGAGCTCTCGCAACAGGCCAAGACTCGCTCCACGAGCCTTCGCGTCTCCAACGAGCCAGGCTGCACCCGCTGTGGCCAGCCGACTCACGTCAAGAGCAAGTGTTACGCGCGTCATCACAAGGACGGCCACAAGCTCACCGATCGTCCGCCCGCCAAGCATCCGTTCTCCGGCAAAGGCAAGGGCAAGGGCAAGGGCAGGGACAAAGACTCCAAGGCCGGCGGCAAGCTCTCCGACATACTGCGCAACTTCTCAGGCGATGACGCTGACGGCGCGCTATCGCTCGATCAAGTGAAGTCCGCTGTCGCTCAGGCTACGTCCCTTCGGATCACCACCGCGCCGGTTACCTGCAACGCCACCATCTCCGAGGGCGCCGAACCATCCCCTGAACCATCTCGAGATTTCGAACCGGAGCTTGAACCAGATTCTGAACCACCCGATCAGCGCGAACCAGAGCGATCTGAGCTGACGGTCAAGGAGCTGGAGGCGCTGCTGTGCGCTCCACCCGAGGGAGTCTCACCCCGGAACACTCGCGCCAACCGCACCATCGTGCTCGACACCGGCTCCGCCGCGCATCTGTCGGAGCACACCGCGGTTCAGAATGCCAAGTCTTTGACTTTGGTTTCCGGTTTTGACGGTCAGAAGGGAACACTTTCCAAGGGCAAAGGCCGGATGGAGCTTTGCGTCTCTGACCGTGACGGCCAAGATTTCTCCTTTGACGTCAAGGATGTTGACTGTATGGAGACTTTGCCCGACGATATTCTCTCGATTGGGCTTTTGACTCAGAAGGATGGATTCTCCTTCATCGCCACACCGGATGGCTCACTCCTGGTGGCACCCGACGGGACTCAGATTCCAGTCAAGCTCCGTGACGGCATCTTCGTCCTGGACAGCGCCGATCAGCACAGTTCAACGTGCCTCGTACGCTCCAATCAGCAACGTGTCGACTGGCAACAGATTCACACTCGTTTGTGCCACGCTTCACGCCAGGCCATCGTCGACACACTCAACAACACCTACGGGCTCTCTCTCAAGTCTACCGAAGTTGTGGATTTCTTCTGCCCAGTCTGCGCTCTCACCAAGTCCGCTCGCCAACGTATCGGCAGCGCGCGCAACCTCGACACAGCGGCGACTCAACCGTTCGAGCACATCTACAGCGACATCAAGTCCATGCCGCAGGAGGCCGTCTCAAGGAAGGGCTTCAACTACTACATCATTTATTCATGCTCCTACAGTGGGTGGATTGACGTCTTCGGACTCACACGCAAGAGCGACGCTGTGGCCACTATTGTCGAACTCGACAATCGACACGGATTGAGCAAACTGAGCTACCCGGTCACGATCTACACCGACGGCGATGGCGCTTATGGATCGCCTTTCACTCTTGCTTGCACCGCCTCAGGCATTCGACACGATCTTACTCCACCTTACACACCTCAGCACAACAAGGCAGAGCGTGCAATTCTCAAGATCGACTCAATGGCGCGCACCTGTCTCGTGGACGCGCCGAATGTGGACTTCAAGCCGTATTACATGGATGCTTCCGAGGCCTGCGCATACGTTCACAACCGCACAGTTGGATTTCGAGGCAAGACACCTTTCGAACTTGTGAAGCACCAGCAGCCAATGATCAAGCATTTGGTCCCGTTCGGCTGCACTGGATACCTGCACGTGGATAAGCGAGCTCAGAAGCAGCGCAACTCACTGCCCGATGGTCACCGCGCTCAGAAAGTCATCATGCTGGGCTACCGATCACCATACTCGAATCAGTGGAAGGTCGAAGTTCAGGGCCCCAACAAGCGCGTCGCGCACTCAATTCACGTCGACTGGAATGAACAAGACCACGGACTGGCACACAAGCTGTCGGACGACCACCTGGAGGCGATCATGGAAGAGGCTGGTCTCGAATCCAAGCTCCCAGGCTTCACCGCTCTCGACGACGACGCATGTGCACCCACTGAATCGAACTCTCAAATTCCAGCCCAATGTTTCGTTGACTTGACCGACCAGTACCAAGATTTCGGTCAAACTGGCGGTCAATCTGACCAAGAAAATCCAAACTGCGAAAGCGTGACACCCGACGGTTCACCGGGAGAAGGCGCTCCCAGCGAGGCTCAATCACCCGAAGCTCCAAGCGCACCAAGCTATTACGGCAGCAACGATGCGATTTCCGACATCAACGTGGACAACGTCATTCACCACGGGCGCCGCGACTGCAATCACACCACTGTGATCAAGCTTGCTGGATCACACCGAGTCATGCGGGAGATTACAATGCAGCATGCACTCGAGTCCGATTCTGTCGAAGAGTGGCTCCAAGCTATCGACAAGGAAGTTGACGCCATCCTCTCGGGCACAGCTGTGCTGATTGGCGGCAACCATCGCCTTTACGACACTGCAATCAAGAATGCGACACGTTCACGCATTTGCCTCACTGAGAAGCGAGATGGTCGAAAGAAGGCTCGCTGGATCGTGCAAGGATGCTTCGAGGACCGCACCAACGACGACTTCTCAATCTATGCACACGTCGCTTCACTCACCGCGTTTCGCTCACTGTGCTTTCGACACGATCGGAGACACAGGCTGATGGGAGCTATCGACATCACCACCGCCTTCCTCCAATCTGATCCATACGGACCCGATGAACCGCAACGCTTTATTAAGCTACGCAATCCAAGGACGCAGAAGCTCGAGTACTACCTGCTGCTCACACCAATGTATGGGCAACGATCAGCCCCAGTGCGATGGGAGAACACTATCGCGCCTTGGCTCGTCTCTGAGGGCTTCGTCCGTGGTGCCAACGAGCCCTGTGCATTCTACCGTGCCGTGGACGACACCACTGTGCTCCTTTATGTCGACGACCTGCTGGTTGACGGCGACGACGCTGTTGTTCGAGATTTCTTCAAGACGCTCAGTGACCGGTTCAAGACTACCGCTCCAGTCTATTTATCAGCGGACACGCCGATTGACTATTTGGGAATTATCATCTCACTCGACGACGACAGTATCAGCCTCAGTATGGAGGCGTATCACCACAAGCTGCTGGCTAACATGGATATGTCCAGCGCCAAGCCTCTCGGGACTCCAATCACCGATCAGGTTGCTCAATCAGAGCCGCTAAGCGCCTCAGAAGCATCACGTTATCGCTCTGGCGTCGGCGGCGTTGGCTGGCTGGCCAACACAACTCGACCAGACTTGGCTTACGTTTTCTCACGTTTGGGTCAGCATCTGGCTCACCCATCAGTCTCAGCGATGGCAGCACTCACCCACTGCCTTCGTTACGTCGCTGGTACGACAACGTCCGGCTTGCGCATGCCGCTTGACCAGGATCAACAATCAGCCAATCGATTCGATTTCTACTCAGACTCGGATCACGGTGGCAACACAGAATCGCAGAATGCTCGACGCTCGCAAGGCTGCTTCATTGCCAGACAGAACGGCGTGGCCATTCGCTGGGCATCTTCGACACAGTCTGTCACCACCATCTCATCGACCGAGGCCGAGATCTATGCTGCTAGTGCAGCAACCCAGGCGTTCATGCACCTGAGTTATGTGGTTTCCGAGCTCGGTATCGAGGGATTTCCAAGACCCTTCGATCTATACATCGACAACAACGCAGCCATCATCTTTATGGAGAACACAGGCGGAGTGACACGACTCAAGCACATCGACTGTCGACTCAACTGGGTTACGCAGATGCGTGACCGTGGCATCGTTATCCCTTGCTCTGTTGACACAGCAGACAACCTGGCCGACATCGGCACCAAGATTCTGCCTGGACCAACCTTCAAGCTGTTGGCAGGCGCTTTCATGCACCTCCGATTCTGAGGACGTGGAGGCGTGTTGAGATTATTCGTCTCCCAGAATCGTTCAAGTCAAGACTGGAAATTTCAGACTGAAACAGACCGGTCAAACCGTTTACCAATTTCTGACGCCGTGGTATCCCACAGGCGGTTCCCCAAGTGGTTCACTAGTTGGTTTAGTATAAATAGGTGATCGCCCGAGCGATCACGTTTGATATCCGATAAAGAGTGTTGACTCCGCGCTCTCTATCTCCGAGGTTCGCTACCTCGGCTTTCCCCATTTACTCAACAAACTCAACAGGTTAAGAGCCGTGCAGCACCGCTACAAGCAAGACAAGCAGCACAATGCAAGCAGCCCGCGTTCGGATCAATCCTCCGCGCTGGGACAGCAACAAGGTCGAGCTCTGGCCGACCTTCGCGACCGATTTTGAATCGTTCGTCGAATACTCTGGCGGACACCGCCTGGTCCAGCTGATCAACGCTGGGACCACCAATGAAACTCTCATCCCAAGAGCCGTCGTCGACGCGATGGCTCCGGACGCCGTCGCTATTCAAGACGACGAAGACGAACCAGCCCCGCCTGAAGCCGCGGAGCCTGAAATCGTCAACAGAGGGCAACTTACTCAAGACGAACTCGCTATGGATGCGCAGTTCTATCATCTTCTCAAGCTCTCGATCACCGGACCCGGCCACGACGCCATTCTGCACGTCGCCGAGAAGTCCTTCATCACCGCTTTCGTCATGCTCCGCAAAGAGCACGGCGCCGCCAACTGTTTGCGCAAGTCAGCGCTGATTCAGCAGCTTTTTGACCTCACTTACGTCGGCAAGATCGCCGAGTTCAAGCAACAGGCGCTCTCGCTCCTCCGTCTCGTCTTCGAAGCCAAGGTTGCGCTCGAAGACATCATCATGGCCTGCCTGCTCAACGCGTTTGAAGGCGACGAGTTCCAAGCGTTCAAGCTCATGACAGCAAGGCAAATCGACGACGGCGAGCCGATCAATCTGTATGATCACATCCAATC
>JAJFHY010000209.1 GCA_021775375.1 Amylibacter sp.
GTCAGGACGTTTTTGAATACATCGAAATGTTCTATAATCCAAAACGCAAACACGTTAGAAACGGAATGTTGTCGCCTATAGACTTTGAATGGCAGCATAAAATGAACAAGCAAGGCGTCTAGAAAACTAGGGGCTATTCAGAAGCATATAACCTGTACGTCCCATTTTATTATTTACTTCTTCAAAAAGCTGATCAAGTTCAAGACAACCGTAACGTAGCAACACTTCATTCCAATGTCGTTCGAACACTGAATACCTCTCAACGAATGCTGGCGAATGATTGGAGTGGCCCTCATCAGGTAAAACCATGTTGCTCGCCTTTTTTTCTTTTCTTTTCTTTTTTTGGTTTCTTTATTTGGAGGACATTTTTACCACCCACGTTCGGACGATTTTGACATCCATTTAGAACAGATTTGCCCTCCTTCGGCATCACCGTTATGGACAAGACTGTTCCTCTTTTTCCTTTCTTGTATTTGGCGTAATTTCTGTGCTTTGGCGTGAGACTGCTTACTAGGTACGTATTCGGTCGAATTACCTACACCGTTCCCTCGAGTGACTTCGAACCATTCAACTTCAAGCTCGGGAATAGAGCGCTGGACAGTCTTTTTGTCGATATCAAGTGTTTTGGCCAAAAACCCATAAGATAGCCATGCCTAGCCCGCATCATGAATATAGTGCGCAAGAGCAATATATGCCGCAATCTGCATCGCTCTTGGGCTAAGGGAATGGTCTTGCATGAGTAGCGAGAGCCATTGGAGTTTAACTTCATTGAATGGGCGCAATTTGCTCATGCTACCCTACCTCGGAAAGCGTTTACACTTTCCTCGTAACCGATTGATATTTCATGGCGTGTAAAATACACTAGTTTACATAAAAACTGAATGTTTTTAACGGTATTTCTCGGATTGCAAATCCGTGTACACCGGTTTGATTCCGGTACTCGCCTCCAAATTTAACTACTTCAGATGAACGTTGCTGGTTGCTGTTTTTTCCGATTGACGCTTAGTGAAAATACATCCGGGCGGGCATAGTGGCCGCTTGCGTCAAATTTGCGACGCGAGGCTTGGGCTTCTTTGGGGTCAATATCGGTTATAAGCAGGCCTTTTTCCTGATGCATCGGCCCTGCCACTACACCGCCGAACGGTTTATAAACCACCGCGTCGCCGGGGTTTACCCATTCATCATCGTTGGGAAACAGCTCGTCGCGGTACGGGATGTCGTCGGGGATGTCGGAGGCTTTCAGCGCTGTTGCACAACCAATCACCCAGCATCCGCCTTCTCGTGCGATGTGCTGCATGGTTGCAAGCCAGGTCGGGCCGCTGTCCCATGTCGGGGCGACATAAATATCAATATTCTGCGCATAAAGTGCAAAACGGGCCAAGGGCATATAGTTTTCCCAGCATATCAAGGCACCGACCCTGCCCACAGCAGTATTAACCACATTCAACCCCGAGCCGTCACCAAAGCCCCAGACCATGCGTTCGGGGTTTGTCGGCATCAGTTTGCGGTGATTATTGGCCAACTGCCCGTCTGCATCGATAATCGCACAACTGTTAAAAATGGTACTACCGCTAAGTGAGCCATCGACCTCTTGATAGCCCATCACAACGACAACGCCGTGTTCACGTGCGGCTTCTTTTAGCGGGGCCATGCCGTCTTTGCTGAGATCAACGGAATTGGCCAGTAGACGTGTATAAAGTTCATCGGTTTTGCCCATGCCGCTGCCCGGTGACAATCGCCAGACAAATGTTGGATACCCAGGCAACCACGCTTCTGGAAATACGACCATTTCGCAGCCTTTGGCAGCAGATGCGGCAATTAATTCTACAGCACGCTCCATTGATTTGTTCAAATCAAGATAAACGGGCGGTTCCTGGACGACGGCAACTTTGGCCATGAGGTATCTCCTTATTGGTTTATAGATAGTTTATAAAATTCAATACCTCTTTGCAAAACCCCAATGTCCCAGTTGGGACACCTACTTAACTTATTGATATTATGACATTTATACAATATATCTACAGAGTTTTGCAGAGGCATTCTTTGTTATTTAGTTGCTGCTGCAACCAACATTTCACAAGGGCCTTCGAATTTGCCATCCGTTTCATATGCCTGAAGGGCTTCCTCAATCTCTGCCCAAGCGTCATCTTGCTCGGTCTCCGACAAGCCGCCCAACATTTGATGTAAAGCGCCAAACGATTCCTGTTCGAACTGAAGGCACTCATAGGCGGTATCCAGACGTACAGGCGCATCAACACGCTCAACCTGAATGTCCCTAAAACCGGCATCTTTCAACCTTTGAGCCAAGACATCTGGGTCACCCAGACTGAACGGTCCCGGCTGCCCCGGCAAAGGCGCAGGCAGGTTTGCTCGGCGTCTTATAATACCGACCGGGACCGAGAAAAACCCGTTCAGATCAGCAGCAGCATATGTGATTGCACCCACGCGACCACCGGGGCGCAGATGGTCGCGCATACCGCATAGGGCTTTGTGTTGGTCAGGGAAATAGATCAACCCGACGCGTGAAATAACCGCGTCAAAAGGTGCTGCTTCGATTTCCGCCAATGCTTCACCATCCTTGACCACCGTGTCCACATTTTTATACCCTGCCAATCGGGCATTCGATGCAGTGTAATCAAGAATACCGGGTGACAGATCACTGGCAAGAACGTAACCAGTTGGGCCAACACGCCGTGCGGCGGCCATGGTTTGCTCACCTGCGCCCGCAGCCACATCCAGAACACGGCTGCCACTTTGAACGTTTGTCATATCGAGCATCGTTTCAGTTGCAGGCCCTAGCCAGCGTGCCAAAAGAGGCGACCACCGGTTCCATGCTTCAGCGGCATCGTTCCACTGATTGCGCGTTGTTTCTTTAAAGGCGGCGGGATCAAAGACCCTTTGATTAACATTCATAGCTTACTCCCCAGTTACTATTTATTGTTGAAATAAGCATGCCACAGGGCTAGATTTGGCGCAATTAGCGATAAATCGCTATCTGTTTTGCAAAAATGCACAACAAGGGGGACATAGATGCAATGGGATGACTTGCGGATTTTTCTTGCCATTGCGCGCGAAGGCTCGATCAGTGGTGCTGCAAAACGGCTTTCGGTTCAGCACTCGACTGTTTCCAGAAGGTTGCGATCGCTTGAAGAACAACTGGCAACACGCCTGATCGAGCGGGTGAAATCAGGCTACGAATTGACCGAAGCCGGCGAAGAGCTGATGGTATCCGCCACCAAAATAGAAATAGAAATACTGGGATTCGAAGGCGCATTAGGCGGCCAAGACAGCGAGGCCGCTGGCGAGTTGCGTGTCTCTGCGATAAACAATATGGCGTCAACCGTTCTGATGCCTATGTTCGCGAGCTTTAGTGCTGCCTATCCGAAAATAGAGTTGCACATCCAAGTCACCAATAAGTTCGTCAAGCTTGCCCAACGCGACGCTGACATCGCAATTCGGCTGACCAACACACCGACAGATACGCTGTTCGGTACAAGGTTGGCAACAATAGGCTCTGCAGTTTACGGCGCACACGACTATTGCGCAGATGTACAAAAAGGTGTGGCTGAAGAAAAGTGGCTGGGAATTGAGTGTTGCGGATTTCATATTTCATGGACCAAAGACGCCTGTCCTGACACAGATCACAATTTTTATAGCGATGATACACTGCTAACACTCGCAGCCCTTAAAGCAGGCGCGGGACTTGCCTATCTGCCATGCTTTATGGGGGATGGCGAGCCGTCACTTCAACGATACCGCGAGCCTGAGCAGCAACATGATCTTGGGTTGTGGCTGGTCTATCACCGCGATTTAAAGCGCATAAAGCGCGTGCGATTATTTCGTGAACATATGCAGCGCGAAATTGCGAATATAACACCCCAACTAGAGGGGTTATCACCCACATGACTTACTTCTTTGACGTTTTGAAACTACAACCTGTATTTTAATACGGTCACTTGTTGGCTTTCCAACGGTTTTTTGCAAAGTTTACAGCTTCGCGAACGTCCAACTGGCGGGTGGAATTTCCGCTGCGGATATAAAAATTCGAAACGTTGTTTTCATCCAGATAGACCGCCCGGGGTGCGGGTTCGATGGATAACATGCAAACATCTTTGCCATCTATTTCCCGAAAGGAAAAGTGTATCAGAGGACTAAGATCACCACCCAGTTTCTTTTTGACAATGCCGACTATGGCACGTTCAAATCCGTCACGGTTTGAATGTTTTAAGGTGCTGTAGTCCTTTTCCAACCCGATAACATCGCCGTTGTCGGCGACACCGATCACCAGACGGCCACCAAGGGTGTTGCAAAACCCTGCAACAGTTTTCGCAATCACGTTTTCCAATGATCTATTGACCGACTTCATTTGCATATCCCAGCGTATACTGGATTTGAACTCTACACGCGCAGACTCGCCCGACTTGATAATTTCAGGGATGGTGCGGCCAAGCTCGCCCTCCATGAAGCGAAGCGACTTTAGTCTTTGTAGATACGATCGGGTAAAAAAAGCAAATATAAGGCCAAAACAACCACCAATACCGGCAAAAAGCAGAACCATATTAATTTGTCGGGGTAAGAAAATTAACCACATGCGGTTATGCATAAATTCCAACAAAGGTGGCGTTTCAAGTGTTTTTGAAAACTCATACCACAAAGCAATCAAAACCAATGGATGCATTATCGTAATCGCGCCAATGGCACCAATTACAATAAAGATACCAAACATCGGGGGGATTATTGTTTTGATCTTCATGGTGCAGGATTATCCAGCAATGTTTACATGCCTGATTGATTGCATCTTTGGGATTTGATGACAAGGATAGTTGGTCCGTATTACGGTTTCAATCTGCGTACACACGTAATCTGCTATCAGTTAAGGCCTAAGCGTTAACCGCAATAGAGGTGGTACCAACAACAGGGTCAAAAGAGCACTGAGGGACAAGCCCCCGACAACGACAGAGCCTAATCCACGGTAGAGCTCGGATCCGGCACCCGGGAAAACCACCAATGGCAACATGCCGAAAACCGATGTCAGCGTTGACATAAAAATGGGGCGTATGCGATTGCGTGTTGCTTCTTTGATCGCATCCGTCACGCTCATTGCGTCAACGCGCAGATGGTATTGTGATTGATGCACCAGCAAAATGGCATTGTTGACCACGATGCCAATCAGGATAACAAATCCCAACAATGTCAGCATATCAAGCGGTTGCGTGTAGACCATATTAATTGCGGCCAAACCAACTACCCCGCCTGCTCCTGCTACCGGCACTGATACCAAGATAACCAATGGCAGGATGAAGCTTTCAAACAATACCGCCATTACAAGATACACAATCACCAGTGCCAACAATAGATTTGCCTTTAATGCGCTCCATGTCAGTGTCAATTGGTCGGCGGCACCTGAAATAGTCATACGCGTATCCCCCGGCAGGCCCGCTTTCGTAAGTGGGGCCATCACCTTATCTTGCATAACCTCCAAAGCGGTTTCCAAAGGTATGTTTGCAGATGGCCGTATTTCAAGTGTGATGGTTCTAAGGCGTTCGCGGTGGCGTATTTCCGTAGGGCCCGAGGTCAGGATCACATCGCTTAGTTCTGATATCGGGATTATACGGCCATTCGGTGCGATGACCGGAAAGTTGCCGATATCCTGCGTCCGTTGACCATCGGCAAATGCACTGTCGCCTTTCAGGGTCAGGTCCATCCGTTCGGCCCCGACAGTTATTTCCTCAATACGCAGCCCGTCATTATATGCATCAAGCGTTAGCGCCAGATTATCCGCGGTTATGCCCGCATCGGCCAGACGCAATCTGTTGGGGATCAGTCTGACTTCCGGCGAGCCAAGTTCAAGTCCGGGGATAGGTCTGAATTGATTGCCCTCCCCTCGGGGGAAATTAACCGCGATCAGGCCCGCTGCTTTTTGTGCAATGCCGAGGATATCTTCCAGTCGATTGCCTGATATGTTCAGCTCAATTGCGCGTGCCCCGCCGATACCGCGTCCGAATAATGATCTTTGATTGATAAACCCAAAGGTTCCGGGTTCGGAAAATATCGGGCCCGATAAAACAGGGATAAGATCGTTTACCCGTGCGGGGTTCTTTGCAGCTCCGCCTAAAAAGGTTGCACCATTGGTTGCCACAAAAAAGAAGTGCCGCAATGCGGGTGGATCTGCCGGATTATCAGTATCTTCACGCGACCAGAGCGGTTTTGCAACCGCTTCAATACGCTCGGCGATGCCTGTGGTAGTTTCCAGATTATAGCCCGGTGGCGGCAAGATAATGCCAAAGACCAGATTGCGGTTACCGTCAGGCAGATATTCAAGCTTTGGCAGATAGGTGACAGACCCCCAAATAGCAACCGCAGTAATGGTGCTGACACTGAGTATTCCAAGCATACGGAAACGGACAGTCAGCACCGTGTACCCGGACAAGACCCAGGTGAAAAATCGTCCAAAATGATCTATGCCGGGTAATGGTAAAACGGTCAGGTGGCTTTTGCCGCCCGCAAGCAAACGCGCCGACAATGCGGGAATAACGGTCACTGCCACGATCAAAGACAGAACCACGCTAACGGAAATGGCAACGGCTATATCGCGAAACAGTTGCCCTGCCTCCAAATCCATTACGAGAATGGGGATAAACACCATAACAGTGGTCAGAGCGGACACCAAAATGGCCCCCCAAACCTGACGCGCCCCTTCATAAGCCGCTTGTCGCGGCTCCATGCCTTCTTGTCGTAACCGGTAGATATTTTCCAAAACGACAATCGCGGCGTCCACCACCATGCCAACAGCAAAAGCAATGCCCGCAAGTGAAATAACGTTCAGTGTACGGCCTAATGCCGCCATAGCTACAAAACTTGCAACGATAGAAACCGGGATAGCCAATGATATAACCAGCGTTGCGCGCAGTGACCGCAAGAACAACAACAGCACCATGGCTGCCAATATGCCACCGATCCAGATGTTGGAAATCACCAGATCAATCGCCCCGTCAATATAGACCGTTTCATCATAAACCTGCTCGATCGTCAGACCCGCCGCAGGCAATTCAGCTTGCCGAAGATCATCAAGGGCTGCGCGAATTCCATCCATTGTGTTAATGACATTGGCGCCGTTTTCACGCACCGCGTTGATCGCAATTGATGGCTCACCTCTTTGCCTGATACGCGCCCTTGGCTCTTTATAGCCGAATGCAACATCCGCAACGTCACCCACAAACACGCGCCCCAGCGTATCACCGGAACCGGCCGCACCAGAGCGCAGCACCACATCATTAACGGTACTTACTGTATTCAATTCGCCTTCTATGCGTACGACGTAGCGCCGCTTGCCTTCGTCAACATCACCGGCAGATACAGATATGCCTGAACTGCGCAGACGTTGAACTATTTCCGGTATGGTTAAGCGAAATGTGGCAAGTTTTTCCGGATTTATAACAATTTGCAGCTCGCGCTCGACACCGCCAAATACGTTAACCGCAGCCACGCCTTCAACCCGTTCCAGACGTTCTGCGATAACATCATTTGCAAAATCGCCGAATTGTTCCATCGGGCGAGTTTGCCCTTCGACACGCTGCAAGATAAGCCACGCAATCGGATTGTCATCTGCACCCGATGTATCCAGCGTTGGTTCATCAGCCTCGTCGGGATAGCCTGTTACCCGGTCCAACCGGTTTGCCACCAACAGCAGCGCGCGATCCATATTTGTGCCAATAGCAAATTCAAGATTTATCCGCGCACGTCCTGTTTGCGCACGCGAAATCATCGTTTCCAACCCCTCAAGGCCGCGCAGCTCGTCTTCCTGGGGGTTTATTATCTCTCGCTCTACCTCTACCGGGGCTGAACCTGCCCAGCGGGTTTGCACCTCGATTACGGGTTTACGCACATCCGGCGTCAGTTGGATCGGTATACGCGTCAAAGCCAGAATGCCAAACATCACCGCCATCATGACGACAGCTAGAACAGCCATCGGGCGTTCTATTGCAAGGCGGATCAAGTTCATATGGCGCATTCCCGATGTACCATGGCAAGCATAACACCATTGATACGGGTATATTTTATGTTGATTTTACCGGACATTATCCCGCACTCTTGGCAGGTGTTTTCGATGTAATTGATTTACCATTATGATCTTGAGGATTAATTGCCTGATTTGGCCGTAACCGTTCATTCCCGCGAATGACAACGTAATCACCTTGCTTGATCCCGGATAATATCTCCAGACCGCCGGCACTTGCCCGACCCGTAGTCACAGGCTTGGGCACAGCTTTGCCATCTTCAGCCACAAACACCATCCAGCCACCATCAAGGCCTTGAACAAGAGCGTCTTTGGGAACAATTGCCACCTCTTTAACCGCACTTACCGGCACAAGAATTGTGACTGTTTCACCATTTGCCGCCATATACGGTTCATTATTTTTCAGGCTGAATGACAACCGAACTGGGCGTGTTCTGGTCGATACGGTTTCTATCGGCAACAATGTGCGAACTGTCGCTTTTGCGTGCGTACCATCATGCAAAACGGCCTCAAGCTCGCGCCCGACGACAAGCCCTTCCAACAGGCTGACAGGAACATCGGCTTCGATTTCCAGACTGCCGATATCAAGCAGCATCGCAACTGAACCACCAAGGGAAATATACTGGCCGGGCTGCACATTACGTGTGATTGCAACCCCATCAAATGGAGCGACTATCACAGAATGCTTGCGGTCATACTTTGCGCGGTCAAGTGCGGCTTTAGCAACAGCAACCTGCGCCTGTGCACGTGACAGTTCACCAAGCGCCTGTTCTGCCTCTTGTTGTAAATCATCAAAACGTGCTTTAGAAAATGCCACACTGCCCCTTAGGCCAGATTGCCGGTCAAATGCATTTTCGGTCAGTTTCAAACGTGCTTTTGAGATCGCGATACCTGTTTGTGCAGATGAAACGGCGGCTTCGGCATTTCTTAATTCAATATTTATCAACTGGTCATCAAGACGAACCAGCTCTTGTCCCTTTTTGATCGTGTCGCCAATTTGAAACAAAACATTTTCAACGACACCGTTACGCCGTGCCGCAACATTAGAATCAACCGTGGCAATCAACCTTGCGATTAAAGGTGTAGTGTCACCTATTTGTGCC
>JAJFHY010000210.1 GCA_021775375.1 Amylibacter sp.
GATGAACTTCACTGCGTCGCCAAATGACTGAATCGTTTCTGCGGCGTCATCAGGAATTTCGATGCCGAACTCTTCCTCAAAAGCCATAACCAATTCAACTGTGTCCAGGCTGTCTGCGCCCAAATCATCAATAAAAGATGCTGTTTCAGTTACTTTTGCTTCGTCAACACTTAGGTGTTCTACAACGATTTTCTTTACACGATCTGCAATGTCGCTCATATTCCGGTCCTCATTTTGCGGGGTATTCCCCTTGGTTTTCATCAATACCCGATTTCAGGTACCAAAAAGCGGTCATATTTCTACAACCATGGTTCCAAAAGCGACCCCGCCTTTGGTTAATCTCAGCCGCGCTATAGCATAAAGAAACACATTGGCAAATGGTTTCGAGATGTTGGGGCAATATAGTCGGCACAAATCAACATGGGCAAGTCTGCACACGCACTTGTGTTTCAAAAATACTTGGCTAAAGGTTTTTTCCAAACTCATCCGGGAAAAACATCATGATATATGAAAAACTTGAACTCTTCATCGACGGCAAATGGACAAAGGGCACATCCGATAAATCACAGGCCGTAATCAACCCAGCAACAGAAGAGGTTTTGGGCCAGCTTCCCCACGCATCTACCGCTGACTTGGACGCAGCCCTTGCAGCTGCAGACAAAGGTTTCAAAATCTGGCGCGCCACCTCCCCATTGGCCCGCCAAGACATTATGAACAAAGCCGCCGATCTGATGGAAGAACGCAAAGCCGCAATTTCACTCAACATGAGCCTCGACAACGGCAAGCCGGTGTTACAAGCATCACTGGAAATGGATTTCGTCATCGGTTGTTTGCGTTGGGATGCCGAACAAGGCAAACGCGCATATGGGCGTTTAATCCCTGCGCGCATCCCCGGACAACGCCAAATGATGATCAAAGAACCCATTGGCCCGGTTGCAGCCTTTGTTGCCTGGAACTTTCCGGCCTCTAACGTAATGCGCAAAATCGGCAATGCACTGGGTGCAGGCTGTTCTATCATCATGAAATCAGACGAAGAAACACCCTCTGCGGTCATCGCCATTGCACGTTGTTTTCAGGATGCGGGCCTACCCGACGGCGTTTTGAACGTTGTATTCGGTGTCCCGTCCGAGGTTTCAAGTTACCTATTGGACAGTCCCATAATCAAGAAACTCAGCTTCACAGGTTCCACCCCTGTCGGCATGTTATTGCAAGCCCAAGCCGCTAAACGCATGATCCGCTGCACCATGGAACTAGGCGGCCACGCACCGGTAATGGTGTTTGACGACGCCGACATCGCAACAGCTGCCAAACTATGTGCAGCCACAAAATTCCGCAACGCGGGTCAGGTCTGCATATCACCTTCACGGTTCTACGTGCAAAGTGGCGTTTATGACGAATTTGCCGAACTCTTCACAAAGCATGCCAATGCGCTCGTTGTAGGCAACGGCACCGATCCGGCCACTGAAGTGGGCCCCCTCATCGGTGAACGCCGTATTGATGTGATGCAAGACTTGGTGGATGACGCCGTTTCCCACGGCGCCGAGATTCTGACAGGCGGTGAACGCCTTGGCAACAAAGGATATTTTTACAAACCAACGGTTTTAAAAGGTGTTCCGGAAGAGGCCAAGATAATGAACGACGAGCCCTTCGGCCCCATCGCACCCATTGCCTCATTTACGGATTTCGATGATGTCGTGGCCCGCGCCAACAAGTTGGAATACGGCCTTGCAAGCTATGCCTTCACCACGAACGGCGCTGCCGCTGCCGCCCTTGGTGATCAGATCAACGCCGGCATGTTCGCCGTTAACCACTTTGGCATCGCTACCCCCGAAACACCGTTTGGCGGTGTCAACCATTCCGGCTATGGCTCGGAAGGTGGCGAGGAAGGCATACAGTCCTATCAACGGGTGAAGTTTATTTCAGAAATCGGGGTTTAGGGGGATTATGACGGCTCAGGCTGTAATCCACGTAAACGACAAGATGCAAACGGGTTACAGCTACCTATTGGAAGCCGAAGAAGGTTTGAATTTCGATGATGGCTTTACCCCAACGTATTCCCCCAAGGAAATGCTGGAACTGGGTGTCTTTGAGGGCCGTTATATCAATGATTGCCAGAACGAATTCCCTGCGGCTTGGTTCGAAACTGCTAAAATAAGTGATACGCCTGACTTAAACCTCAACTATTTCGGCATCAAAAGCCGCCTACCCCATGCTGAATGGCAACGCAAAGGCTGGATTTACGGCCCAGACCCCCGTGGATGGTTTCAATGGTATTGCCGATATTACATGGGCCGTCGCCTTCCAGACACAGACGCCATACAGATAAAACGCTGGCGCGGCTTTTCCCGCCATGCGGGCCAAATCAAAGCAAACTGCTATCCAGGCGATATATTCTGCCGTCCACGTCAAAGACAGGCGTTGTTGCAATGGAGCCATGATCCGTTTGTTTAAATAGGTAGTCGTTCTTATCATTTTATTTTGCCAAAATTGGGTAATTCTCTGCAGAATTACCCTTATATTTACCGTCTCAGAAACTAGTCTTTAACAGCTGCAACGATACAAATCTCAACCAAAATCTCACGACGTGCCATTTCAGCGGCTACACAAGCGCGCGCAGGTTTACCGCAATCCGCCAGCCATGCATTCCAAATCTCATTCATCATTGCAAAGTCCTTCATATCGCGCAGAAAAACCGTCGCTGACAGGATATGATCCTTGTCACTTCCAGCCTCTGCCAAAAGCGCATTGATTTTCGCAATACAATCTTGGGTTTGTTCCTGAATACCGACTGTTACGTCATTGGCCACTTGGCCTGACAGATAGATAGTGCCGTTGTGGGTAACGATTTTGCTGGCGCGTTCCGAAGAATGAGTGCGTGTGATAGACATGGGGTGGGAGCTTTCTTAGATGTGGGAGATAGGGCAATTCCATGCGGAATTACCCTTAGGTTGTTTATTAGAATGCTACTCGCATTCTTACGTCGATTTCTTTGAAATCGTCGTTAAATCATAGCCATGCCGCCGTTTACGTGCAGGGTTTGGCCTGTTACGTAGCTAGCTTCTCCGGATGCCAAATAGGCCACAGCACTTGCAATCTCGTCAGGTGTTCCCATCCGTCCCGCAGGAATGTTGCCGACCATTTTTTCCTTCACCGCATCTGGTAGATCAGCGGTCATAGCAGTTTCAATGAACCCCGGGGCAACACAATTGGCGGTAATGCCGCGTGTGGCGATTTCCTGTGCATAGCTCTTGGTCATGCCGATGATGCCCGCCTTACTAGCCGCATAATTTACCTGACCCGCATTACCCGTTACACCGACAATCGACGTGATGTTGATGATCCGCCCGAAGCGTTGCTTCATCATCGGGCGCATCACCGATTTCATCAACCGCATGGTGGATGACAAGTTCACATCGATCACCTGTTGCCACTCTTCATCCGACATGCGCATGAAAATATTGTCGCGTGTGATACCTGCGTTATTGACCAGAATATCCAAGCCGCCCATGGCCTCGGACGCTTGCCCTGCAAGGGCCAGAACCGCTTCTTTGTCACTTAGATTGCAAGGCGTCACAAATGCGCGATCGCCCAGTTCAGCAGCCAGTGCATTTAACGGATCAACGCGCGTTCCCGACAGGGCCACAGATGCACCTTGTGCATAAAGTCCACGTGCAATCGCACCGCCAATGCCGCCGGATGCACCGGTTACAAGTGCCTTTTTACCTGTTAAATCAAACATCTATCTATCCTTATAATTCAGCCGCTACTGCGACAACATCTTCAGCCGTGTTCACCGCTTTACATACAATCTCGCGATCAATGCGTCGTACCATGCCCGACAGGGCCTTGCCCGCACCTATCTCGTAAATCTCGCTTACACCTTGGGCGGCCATATAAGAAACGCTTTCGCGCCAACGCACAGACCCCGTAACCTGACGTACCAACAAATCGGCTATCGCGCCTGCATCACTATTGGCAGACGCCAGAACATTGGCCACCACAGGTACATTTGGGGTTGAAATTGTCACCCCCGCCAAAGCCTCGGCCATTGCATCCGCCGCAGGTTGCATCAAGGCGCAATGAAACGGCGCTGTCACAGGCAATAAAACCGCCCGCTTCGCACCTTTGCTCTTTGCTATTTCACAAGCCCGTTCAACAGCTGCCTTATGGCCGGAGACCACAACCTGCCCCGGGTCATTATCATTCGCTGCCTGACAAACCTCGCCCATCGCCGCTTCTTTTGCCACGGTTTGTGCTGTTGCAAAGTCCAACCCCAAAAGGGCCGCCATCGCACCCACACCAACGGGCACAGCCGCTTGCATCGCTTGACCGCGAATGCGTAATAATCGCGCCGTATCGGCCAAACTTAAAGCCCCTGCTGCACAAAGTGCTGAATATTCACCCAAGGAATGGCCTGCCACAAAGGATGCCGCTTCCATGCCAACGCCTTCTGCGTTCAAAGCCGCCATCGCTGCTATGGATGTCGCCATCAATGCGGGTTGCGCGTTTTCGGTCATGGTCAGTTCAGCAATATCACCGTCCCAAATCAAACCTGACAGGTTTTGCCCTAAAGCTTCATCGACCTCATCAAAGACAGCTTTCGCAGCCGGATAAGCATCCGCAAACCCCTTGCCCATTCCGATGGTTTGGGCACCCTGGCCCGGAAATACAAATGCGCGCAACAGTATGATCCTCCATATATATCACAGGTATTTCTGTAACGCTTGTTAAGCGCAACGTCCAGATTTCAAAAAAGTTATATTCAGTTTCAATCAAAATGATTGATTAATGCATGTCTTACAATGCATGTATTCAAGGCAATATATGTATAGGTCTACTCATTTACTACAGCGTAATGGTACTGACTTTGGTATCGATATTCTGTTGAAGAGCGGTCGTTGTCGCCACAGTGATTAATACGACAGCAGCGGTCAATACAATGAACTCTACGGTCACTGCACCGCATTTGTCATTCTTGATATACCACGCGAATTTTTTTATCAGACAACTGATACTAAACATTACATACTCCATCACTATATACACAATACACACACGAAACACAGCAATTGTTTACATACAACGCACGTCTTTCTAAACACAAATATACTGTGTAAAAGCGGCTAAGTATAGGCAAAATATATATAAATTCATGGTAAAATGGTGCAGATTATCATCTTGAATGGGTGTTATCCGTTTCAAAATCACTGATTATGCCACCTATGATCAACAATGGTACAAACAGGCCGATTCATCGATCTATCCCTTGCACTCGCCGCTCATCGCAGTATAAGCCACCATCTTCCGCAAATTACTTTAACGCGGTCGCCTCTCGTATTTGGGCGCGGAAGATTTGCCCGGATTTTGAAGCACGCTTGAAAATGGTGAATAATATGGCGCTCTACGAGCACACATTTATCG
>JAJFHY010000022.1 GCA_021775375.1 Amylibacter sp.
ATTATTACCAAATTTTCTTAGAAAACAAACCTATGGATTGCCGCCCCGATTAAACAGGTCTATGAATAAATTTGCATAAGGATTAGGCATGACCTCTGTATTGATTGATAATAAGGCACTGACACCAGCGGTTTTTCTGGCCCCCCTTGCAGGTATCACAGATTTACCCTTTCGCAACCTCGTTTCTGGTTTTGGGGCAGGTCTAGTTGTATCTGAAATGGTCGCATCACAAGAAATGGTGCAGGCACGACCTTCTACGCGTGCACGTGCAGAACTTGGGTTTGACGCGCAAAATACAGCGGTGCAAATCGCTGGCCGTGATGCTTACTGGATGGCCGAATGTGCAAAGATGTGCGCGGATAACGGCGCCAAGATAATAGACATCAATATGGGTTGCCCTTCAAAAACTGTGACACATGGCCAATCAGGGTCTGCTCTGATGAAAACACCGGACTTTGCTTTAACTTTAATTGAAGCTGTTATTAATGCCGTTGATGTACCTGTAACTCTTAAAACCCGATTGGGCTGGGATGATAATCTGTTGAATGCGCCACAAATTGCACGATCGGCACAGGATGCAGGGGTGCAGATGGTAACAATCCATGGTCGAACGCGTTGCCAATTTTATAAAGGAAAATCTGACTGGGCTGCTATTCGCGGTGTCTGTGATGCGGTCAGCATACCTGTGATTGCCAATGGGGATATTACAGATACAAACAGCGCAAAAATGGCACTTCAGAAATCCGGTGCAAACGGTGTTATGGTTGGCCGAGGTGCGCAGGGGCGGCCCTGGGCATTGGCGCAAATAGCACATGATATATTTGAAATGAATGCACCAAAAATTCCAAAAGGTAATGACCTTATTGCCTTAATATCAATTCATTACGAAGAAATGTTAAACTTTTACGGCACTGTTTTAGGTAATCGCGTATCACGCAAACACCTGGGCTGGTACATGGATGATATTGGCACATCTCGAGAGTTGCGCCGCGCTATTCAAACTGAAAAAGAACCGGAAACGGTGCTTTCGCTAATTGCGCGCCTGCTAGATGACAGGGAATTAGCAGCATGAGTGATAAATACTATGAAAACGTATGGGATGCTTTGCCATTCCCTTCTTTTGTAGTCACGTCCCTTGGTGAAATAACGCAGGCGAATGCAGCGGCGGAACAATTGGTCTCCACATCGTACAAGCAAATGCTAACTAAACATATTTCACAGTTTTTTACAGATAACTCTATTATAAACAGCACACTAAAGCAGGCTGTAAAAGATGATGGTTCGGTAACGCAATATAATGTGGACATCGCAGTCATTGGACAATCTGCTGCTGTTAGCAACATCTATGTGAGTTTCATTAATCCGAATAGAACTGAACTATTGCTGGTTATACAACCCACAGGGATTGCACAAAAAATGAGCCAATCACTGACCAATCTTTCTGCAGCACGATCTGTTACTGCAATGGCAGCAATGCTGGCCCATGAAATCCGCAATCCACTGGCCGGTATTTCTGGTGCAGCGCAATTACTGGCAATGAACGCGACTAAAGACGACAGTGAATTGGCTGATATGATTGTTCAGGAAGCAACAAGGATAGGTAAACTCGTCGACCGTGTTGAACATTTTGGCGATCAACGTCCTATGCATGCAATGCCTGTAAACATACACGATATACTTGACCGCGCACAACGTGCGGCCAAAGCAGGTTACGGAGCGGATATATTATTCAATGTGGATTATGATCCATCTCTACCGAATGTGTCGGGCGATGCTGATCAATTACTGCAAGTCTTTCAAAACCTTCTTAAAAACGCAGCCGAAGCAATGGATGGTAAACACGGCACGATCAAATTGCGAACATCCTATAATTCAGGTGTGAAATTAGTGATGCAAGGCAAGAATACCCAAAACCTACCCATGAAAATTGAAATCATTGATAATGGATGCGGTGTTCCGGAAAATTTGATTTCCGAAATTTTTGATCCTTTTGTCAGCTCAAAAACAAACGGCACAGGTTTGGGGTTATCTTTGGTATCAAAAATAATCGCAGGTCATGGTGGCCTGGTGGAATGCAACAGCGAACAGGGACGCACAAATTTTTGCATCCGTTTGCCAGCTTGGCGCGAGAAAAAGGAGGCCCATTAGATGGACGGTACCGTAATAATTGCTGATGATGACCGAACTATCCGTACTGTTCTGACACAAGCTTTAACACGTGCGGGATGCAAAGTACGCTCGACCAGCAATATTTCTACGCTGTGGCGTTGGGTTGAAGAGGGTGAGGGAGATGTCGTCATCTCTGACGTAATGATGCCCGATGGTAATGGGTTGGATTTACTACCTCAGATTCACAAAAAACGACCGGATTTGCCGGTGATAATTATTTCAGCACAGAACACAATGATGACGGCAATTAAAGCGTCCGAGCACGGTGCTTATGATTATTTGCCGAAACCTTTTGATCTAAAGGAGCTATTATCAAAGACAAATCGCGCATTAAGCCAATCAAAATTACCGGCTAAACCATCTGTATCGGCTATATCAAACCAGCAAAACCTACCACTTGTCGGTAGTTCAGCCGCTATGCAGGATGTTTACCGTATCGTAGCGCGGGTATTAAACACAGATTTGAACGTGATGATAGTCGGTCAAAGCGGTACAGGTAAAAACCTGTTAGCAAATACTTTACATGATCTCGGACATCGCCGGGACGCACCGTTTTTAACGATACATCCTGCCTCAGCTACAGCTGGGCAGATCAGTGATATATTGCTTGATGAAACCAAAGCACCTTACGGTACAACCATATATTTGGATGAAATCACAGAAATGCCGATGGATGTGCAACTTATGTTGCTGGATTTGATGCAAATGCCAGTAATTGTGGACAAAAATATAAGATTTATCTCATCAACACAGAAATCACTGAAAAACATGATCAGTGAAGGTATGTTTCGTGAAGATCTTTTCTATCGTTTGAACGTTATGCCCATAACCTTACCACCATTGCGCGATCGCATGGATGATATTTCAGAACTTTCATTGTATTTTTTGAGAAAGATTTCTGATGATGGGCAGCCAATTAAAACAATTTCCAACGCAGCATTGGAGCATTTGCGAGCGGTTCTTTGGCCGGGCAACGTTCGGGAATTAGAAAACTTTATATCCCGTATTAAAGTACTTAGTACCGAGGATGAGATATCTGCGCAGTTGGTAGAAAATAGTTTAAAGCAAATGCCAAAAGTAACATCGGAAACTACTCCCTTAAATGGTGAGGGATTATCTTCGGCAGTTGAAGCTCATTTAAAACGTTACTTTGATCTTCATGGCGAGCAATTACCGCTTCCTGGTCTTTATAATCGAATCTTGCGTGAGGTAGAATTGCCATTAATTGCGTTAAGTTTGTCGGCAACCCGTGGAAATCAGATAAAAACAGCCGAACTATTAGGAATAAACCGTAATACTTTGCGAAAAAAGATACATGACCTCGATATTAAGGTGACACGCAGTAAGAAAATGATGTAAAACTGCCACAGTGATTGTATTGTAATGGAACGGCTCGAGCAGCATGAGAAAGTTTCCGCTTCTAATGACGTTGAACCACTTTAACCGGTGGCGCCAACGTCGGCGTGTTCAAAATGCGTTTACATTTTCACTGGTTGCACTTGGCCCCATACTTTTAATCATGACGGTTTTGGTTCTAAACCGTTTTGGTAACAATATTGCCCCCGGTCTGTTGCGCATAGTTCTCTTAGCTGATTTTGTTTACGTTTTATTAATCGTGGCATTAGTTGCGCAGCGCATAATGCAAATGGTGGCCGCGCGACGCGCTAAATCAGCAGGCTCCAGATTACACATGCGCCTAAGTGCGGTATTTGCACTTGTAGCGTTTACCCCCACAGTTCTAGTTGCAGTCTTTGCAACAATCACACTGAATATTGGTTTGGAAGGTTGGTTTTCCGAGCGTGTACGTGATGCTGTTGGCTCGTCTTTGTCTGCTGCAGAAGCATACGAGGAGGAACAACGGAATGACCTGATCAAAGACGTAGACTTCCTGAGTGATTATTTAATCCTGCAAAAAAGACGAAACCTGTTAATCGACAACGGTGGTATTCGCGATGCAGTTATCAAGGGTCAATCTCTTATACAAAGGGGGTTAAAAGAAGCGTATGTTATCGATAGCGATGCAGCATTGATTGCACGTGGAGACAGAAGTTACCTTTTTGACTTTGAGGCACCATCAAAAGCAGATTTTTTAATAGCGGATGAAGGCGATACGGCCATTATTCAAGATTGGCAGAATAATGAATTTCGTGCACTCGTTCGACTTCCTAATTATCTGGATCATTATCTTCAGGTCTCAAGAACTGTAGATGGCGATATATTAACACTACTTGATGAGACCAAAGAAACCGCCACGCTTTATAATCAGTTGGAAAGTGAGCGCGGTAAATTGTTCTTTGATCTTGGTCTGATTTATCTTGGTTTTGCTTTCTTTGTTATTTTGTCAGCAATTTGGTTGGGGTTGTGGTTTGCCGAACGTCTTGCGCGACCGGTTGGTAAGCTGGCAGGCGCTGCCCAACGTGTGGGGGCAGGGGATTTGACTGTGCGCGTCAAGGAAGAATCGGGTGACGACGAGATAGCCATGCTGGGACGTATATTTAATCGCATGACGCAACAAGTGAAACGCCAACGTGATGATCTGATTGAAGTTAATGAAAGAACGGAAAAACGTAGACGCCTTTTTGATAGTGTGTTGACGGGTGTATCAACCGGTGTGATAGGTTTAAACCCTGATGGCCAGATTGAAGTATTAAACACTGCAGCTTCTAAGATACTGGAAATCAACAAAGATAATGTAATTGGTCAAGAATTGTCAAAGGCAGTGCCAGAGTTTTCAAAATTATTTAAACAAGCACAAGATAAAGTGAACCCAACGAAACAGGATGAAATTAGCCTTACCCGGGCAGGTGATGCTGAAGTTTTACTAGTGCGCATTACAGCGCGGGTAATGGATGGGAAAACCTTGGAAGGTTACGTTGTTACTTTTGACGATGTCACAGATCTAGTATCAGCGCAGCGCATGGCCGCCTGGGGTGATGTTGCACGCCGCATTGCGCACGAGATTAAGAACCCGCTGACACCGATACAATTATCTGCAGAACGCATGGCTCGAAAGTTTGCACCACTCGTGGGCGATCAATCCAAAATGCTTGAACAATATACAGATGTTATAATTCGGCAAACAAATGATTTGCGCCGCATTGTCGATGAGTTTTCCAAATTTGCACGTATGCCAGAGCCGGAAAGGCGAAAAGAAAACCTGTCTAAACTTGTTGATGATGCGGTCCTTCTTCAGCAAAGTGCAAGACAAGATATCGATATTAAAATTAAGAATACCCGTAAATCTGTATTTTCCGACTTAGATAGCACAATGATATCTCAGGCTCTGACCAACCTGATTAAAAATGCCGGCGAAGCAATTGACAGCTACATAGAAAAAAATAGACCTGATAAATACAAACCGGAAATAAGAGTTCTTGTTGATACGCATGGCCAGTCCTCAGTCATCCGCATTGAAGACAACGGTATTGGCCTGCCCAAGGAACAAAGATCACGTTTGTTCGAACCTTATGTAACCAATCGGGAAAATGGTACGGGGCTAGGTCTGTCTATCGTGAAAAAAATTATCGAAGAGCATGGTGGCACGTTGGAACTTGTTGATGCGCCTAAATTCAAGGGCAACCAACATGTGGGGGCAATGGCACGCATAACATTACCTATTATAAATCAAAAAGAAGAAGACCACATAAATACAAAAGTGGCATAATCATCAAAAGGAAGCGGTATGGGCGATATATTAGTTGTAGATGACGAAAAGGACATACGGGAACTGGTGTCTGATATCCTTGTGGATGAAGGCTATAGCACGAGGCTGGCTGCAGATTCAGATGAGGCGTTTGCAGAGATTAATACCGAAGCACCAGATTTAATCATTCTGGATATTTGGCTGAAAGAAAGTAAACTCGACGGCATTGATATTCTAAAAGCTGTTCGCAGAGACAATCCCGATATACCGATTGTTATTATATCAGGTCATGGCAATATCGAAATTGCCGTAGCCGCGATAAAACAAGGTGCATATGATTTTATTCAAAAGCCTTTTAATATTGACCAGTTAATGGTTGTTATTTCACGCGCGATGGAAACATCTCGTTTGCGCCGTGAAAATGCTGCTTTAAAAGTGCGGGATGTCACATCATCAACAATGGTTGGTGAGAGCCCTATTTTCAAAGCTTTGAAATCACAATTAGACAAGGTCATGAAAACCAATGCGCGGGTGATGTTAACTGGCCCATCAGGGGCAGGTAAAGAGGTTGCCGCGCGTTACATTCACGCAAACTCTGACCGGGCAAAGGCACCCTTTGTATCCGTCAGCTCGGCCACTATTGAACCGGACCGCATGGAAGAAGTGTTATTTGGCCGCGAAACTGTTGAGCGTGGCCATGAGTCCGGATTGCTAGAGCAAGCTCATGGTGGTTTTGTTTTCTTTGACGAAGTAGCGGATATGCCCCTAGGCACTCAATCAAAGATACTCCGGGTTTTAGTTGACCAACAATTCACCCGATTAGGTGGAACGGATAAGGTACGGGTCGATTTGCGTGTCGTTTCGGCCACGAATAGGGATTTGCGCGAAGAAATAGATGCAGGTGCGTTTCGCGAAGAATTATATCATCGTTTGAATGTTGTGCCGATTGATGTTCCTTCTTTAGAAGATCGACGTGAAGATATTCCACTTATCGCCACACATTTCGTAGATGAATTCCATAAAACACAAGGCTTGCCGTTACGAAATCTTTCTGATGAGACTGTAGCTTTACTTCAAACTATGTCGTGGCCAGGTAATGTGCGCCAGTTGCGCAACATCATTGAACGCGTGTTGATACTGGGGGCTGAATCAGGCGATATTGCTCCGTGTGAATTACCGGGGAATGTAACAGAAGAAGATGATAGCGGCCCAACGCAAAAATCATTTGCAATGCTACCGTTGCGCGAAGCCCGTGAGATGTTTGAACGTGATTATCTTATGGCCCAGATTAACCGGTTTGGTGGCAATATTTCCAAAACAGCAAATTTTGTAGGAATGGAACGTTCAGCTTTGCATCGTAAATTGAAATCTTTAAATGTTATAACAACAAATAAGTCAGGTGCACGCGTTGCCGAAATCGACGAAATAACATGTGATGGATAAACATTGACCATCGATCACGAATTTGCGACTAAATCACGGTTGTGCGCTCATGTTAGCGCCATAATTAGGAGACCGGCATGAAGGTCATCATATGTGGAGCGGGCCAAGTTGGTTGGCAAATTGCACGTCACCTGTCATCAGAGAAAAATGATGTGACAGT
>JAJFHY010000211.1 GCA_021775375.1 Amylibacter sp.
GGTTAAACAAGGAGGACGGGAACCCGAATTTCTCTAGCAACTCATGGGGGAATTGTCCCTGATATGCTATGTTATGAATTGTAAGAACAGTTTTTGAATCATTGAAAAAAGGATCGTTATTATAATGCTTTTTCCACTTTAAAGACATTGGAACAAGAGCCGTTTGCCAGTCATGACAGTGAATAATATCGGGTTGAAAGTTTAATGCTTTAGCGATTTCAAGAGCGCCGAGAGATAAAAAACCGAACCTTATATCATTATTTTCATAATCTCCGCTAGGGGTGCCATACAAGTAATCACGATTATATAATTCATTATTACAAAGAAGATATACAGTCACGCCTTCAATACATACCTCCTTTATTTTTCCTTTATACGGTAGCCAGTTTATTGCAACTATTATTTCTTCATTTCTTAGAGTTTTAGCGGTGTAATTCAATCGCCTGAGTTTCTTTTCTACATCTTTGTAAAACGGAATGACAACTCTTACGTCTAGTCCCAATTCTCTTAACCGTTTGGGCAGAACCCCTATAACATCACCAAGTCCCCCGGTTTTAACTAATGGCTCCATTTCAGAAGCTACAAATAGCACATTCATCTGCTTTCCCCTGTTAATGATGTGAAGGGTCTGTATTGCCTGCCGACAATGCCGTCCCTCTTGATAAGCACAACTTATTAGAAAAAATTATATCCCAATCAAACCCTGTTATTATTTTCACAGAGAAGCCCGAATTTTTCAACTAATCCCATTTCAAGCTCTCCGGGTTTAAGTCGCCACTCCCAGTTTCCTTTTGTAGTTGAAGGCGTATTCATTCTACTCGAAGCCCCAAGACCTAAGATGTCCTGCATAGGTATTATTGCCATGTCCGCTCTTGATTCAAAAGCGAGCTCTATGAACTCCCAGTTTATTTTATCCTCGTTTATTTCTCTTCCAAAATATTCACGGACTCTTTTCTTTTCCATATCACTGGCTTCTTTCAGCCACCATCCCTTAATCGTATTGTTATCGTGCGTGCCTGTATAAATTATGCAATTGTTGCCGATATTAGAAGGAAGGTAGTCACCGTAGGGGTAATCATCTCCAAACGCGAACAATAGTATTTTCATTCCAGGAAGATCATACCGCTCAATTATTTTTTTCACGTCGTCTGTGATAAGACCCAGATCTTCAGCTATGAACTTTGATTTATCAAAGCAAGCGAATAATGCATCCAGGAAATCTTCTGAGTCTAAATCTACCCATTTCCCATTAAGAGCTGTCTTCTCTCCTGCATTTACTTCCCAATAAGAAACAAATCCTCTGAAATGATCGAGCCTTAGTGTATCAAACATCGACAAATTATGCCCAATTCGATCGATCCACCATGAGTAACCAGATTGTTTTAATTTGTCCCAATCATAGACGGGATTACCCCATAGTTGTCCGGTCTCACTGAAATAATCGGGCGGGACGCCGGATATGAATTTTGGGTTCTTATCAATATCTAGCTTGAATATTTCCTGATTTGCCCAAACATCCGAGCTGTCATAGTTGATGTAATATGGAAGGTCTCCTATTATTCTAAGACCGCTATCATTTGCATATTTTTTCAAAGAAGCCCATTGCTTAAAAAAAATATATTGGATGAATTTATTGTATAGAATAACATGCCGCTCTTTATCTCCCCATTCCATAAGTGATTCACGTTTTCTATCTCTTAAATCAAGTGGAAATTCTCGCCATGTATCAGAAGTTAATTTATCTTTAATAGAAGAGTACAAGCAATAATCCTCAAGCCAGTGTTCATTATCTATACAAAATTTATTAAAATCTTTATCTTGAATTATATCCTTCTTGTTAGATTCAAATGCATTTTTGAAGAGGGTCATTTTATAAGATGCGACATTTTTAAAATTAACACGGTCCTTAGGAAACTCAGCCTTGTCCATTAAATCGGAACTGGACAAGTACCCATCCTCTTTCATCAATTCTAGACTAATTAGAAGCGGGTTGCCGGCGAAAGCTGAAGGACAGCTGTACGGAGAATTTCTATAGGCTGGCTCTGTTGGATTAAGAGGCAATATCTGCCAGTACTTCTGAGAACCTTGAGAAAGAAAATCAACAAATTCCAGAGCCGAAGTTCCAAAATCTCCAATACCAAACTGTGAAGGTAGGGATGTAATATGGAGTAGTATGCCGCTTGCTCTTTCATTCATTTTAATTACCATTTAGTATTCGTGGGAATTTGGTTTTACGGGTTTCAATAATACTAAAGATTTATCAATCATTTTATATTTAGCGCCTGATGAGAACAATACAAACTCTTTATTCAATGTATTTGATGAAGTATCTATTAAAACCTCCCATGCTGTGGAAATATTGCTTTCAGGAATCGTAAACTCAATTGTTTCTGTGGAGGCGTTTAGTAATATTATTAATGTGTTTTCCAAGATTGTCACCTCATTCTCATGAGTTTTAGTAGTTTTCTCATGAGCTAGGACTAAAGCAAATGAGCGTAGCTCATAGTTTTGCCAGTTCTTATGAGAAAATTCATTTCCATCAGACATATACCAAGTGAGGTCCCTGTAATTAGAGCCGTTTATAAAATGACCGTGGAAGAATTGTCCATCCGTCAAAATGGGGTAATTTAACCTGATCTGAATAAGGCACTTGGTAAATTCGAACAAGTCTTTGTTTGATTTACTCAGGTTCCAATTCATCCATGAAATACTATTATCCTGGCAGTATGCGTTGTTGTTTCCTTTTTGGGTTCTTCCTGATTCGTCTCCTGCAAGCAGCATTGGAATACCTTGCGAGAGAAATAATGTGGCCAGAAAGTTGCGTTTTTGTCTTTCCCTGCGATCCAATATTTCCTTGTTGTCGGTTTGTCCCTCGTATCCAAAGTTGTAGCTGAAATTCCCGTCAGTACCGTCCTTATTATTTTCGAGATTGGCCAGGTTGTGTTTATTCTCATATGACACAAGATCTTCGAGTGTAAATCCGTCGTGAGATGATACATAGTTAATACTGCTATGAGAGCCTTTTGAACGAAGCTCATATAAATTATTCGATCCGCTTAAACGATAAGCCATATCGGCTGCCTGTCCAGAATCGCCTCTCCAGAAGCGCCTGACGGTATTACGGTATTTATCATTCCATTCTGAAAATGGATCAGGGAAATTGCCCACCTGATAGCCTCCCCATCCGAGATCCCAGGGCTCGGCAATCAATTTCACCCCGGACAGAATAGGGTCATTACATATAGATTCCAGTAAAGGGTGATATTTATGAAAACCAAGTTCCTCCCTCCCAAGAACCGTAGCCAGATCAAACCTGAATCCATCAACATGCATTTCTTCGACCCAGTACTTAAGACTATCAATTATAAGCTTGATAACGCATGGTTGTGATGCCCTAATGGTGTTACCAGTACCGGTGTAATTTTCATAAAGTTTCAAATCATTTTTCTTTAGACGGTAATATGAAATATTGTCAATTCCGCGAAATGATAATGTTGGTCCCTTACTGCCTCCTTCGGCCGTATGGTTGTAAACTACGTCGAGCAGTACTTCGATCCCCTCTTTATGGAAAGCCTTGACCATATTTTTGAATTCAACTACCTGCCCACCATACTCTACAGTGCTCGAAAAACGCGGGTCGGGAGCGAAAAACCCGATTGAGTTGTAACCCCAGTAATTCGTTAAACTATTGTTCACTAATCTTCGTTCGGAAACACTGTGATGAACCGGCATTAACTCAACAGCGGTTATACCTAAAGATTTGAGATGTTCTATAACCGGGGCTGAGCAAAGACCTGAATAAGTACCTCTAATAGACTCGGAGATCTCGGAATTTAGAATTGTAAATCCCTTTACATGTACTTCATAGATTATAGTATCGCCCCATGGGATTTGGGGAGGAGAGTCATCTCCCCAGTCGAAGCTTGTGTCTATAACTATACTTTTTGGCATGAAAGGTGCGCTATCTCTCAAGTCTGCAATAAATTCTGTCCCAGGTTTATGTGCAATAAAGTCATAATGGGAATCATCTAAATTTATTTCACCTGTTATAGCTCTCGCATATGGGTCTAACAAGAGTTTCTTAGAATTAAATCTTTGCCCTGACTCTGGTTCATACGATCCGTAAACTCTGTACCCATATAACTGCCCGGGACCGAGACCGGGAATGTAGCCGTGCCAGATATTGCCAGTCTTGGAGTTAAGCTCGATTTTAGCATATTCTCTCTGTTCCTGGTTTCTTGAAAAAAGACACAATTCCACCATCTGGGCATGCTCGGAATAGATAGCAAAATTTACTCCTCCACCGTCCCATATTGCACCTAGTGGTTCCGGACTTCCTGTCTCCAGCTTTATAGACTCTAATTCTTCGTTTACTTTTGTTCTCAATAGTCTTGTGTATAAATCTATTTAATATTTATGTGCGAAAGATTAGGGTGTTCGTGCTTCATATTTAAAGAAAAGTACCCCTAAAGGCGGAAGACATATTTCAATATAATTCTGTTCTTTCTTTTCGGCGTCAGATAACGACTGTACCCTGCCTGAATTGCCTACACCACTACCCCCATAGATCTCAGCATCGCTGTTTAAGCATTCTCTCCAATAACCTGATTCAGGGATATAGATTCTGTAGTTATTCCTAATCACGGGGGTAAAATTACAAACTACTAATATTAAATCAGAACTATTAGCTACCTTTCTCATAAAACTTATCGTGCTGCTCCCATTATCATCAATATTTCTCCACTCAAAGCCCTCAGGGGAAAAATCGGTTTCATATAATGCAGGCTCTTCTTTATAAAATCTATTAAGGTCACTCATCCATTTTTTAATACCACTATTTAACGGGTTTCCCAGGATATGCCA
>JAJFHY010000212.1 GCA_021775375.1 Amylibacter sp.
CGCAATCCAAATCTTCTGACAAACCGTAACAAGGAAACAATTGTTATGGGCCGTAGTACAGAACTTGCTGTTCTGGATGAAAACGGTGTGGAACGTGCCAAGCACAAACTTGTGTATGGTACACGACTGCTTGTCAAAGACGGTGCTAAAGTTGCCCGTGGTGACAAGATGTTTGAATGGGATCCGTACACATTGCCTATTCTGGCTGAAAAAGCCGGTGTTGCGAAGTTTGTTGATCTTGTTTCAGGCATCTCAATTCGCGATGTAACTGATGATGCAACCGGGATTAGTCAGAAAATCGTTACCGACTGGCGTTCTGCGCCGAAAGGCAGTGATCTAAAACCGGAAATCATCGTGATGGACCCTGCAACCGGCGAACCTGTTCGTCTTGATAACGGGAACCCTGAAACACACGCAATGTCTGTTGATGCCATTCTTTCGATTGAAGATGGCCAAGAGGTTCTGCCGGGTGATGTTCTAGCGCGTATTCCGCGTGAAGGTGCAAAAACCAAAGACATCACCGGTGGTCTGCCGCGTGTTGCCGAGTTGTTCGAAGCACGTCGTCCGAAAGATCACGCGATCATTGCAGAACTTGATGGCTATGTACGCTTTGGTAAGGACTATAAGAACAAACGTCGCATTGCGGTCGAGTCTGCTGAAGATGCAGAAGTGAAGGTTGAATACATGGTGCCTAAAGGTAAGCACATTCCGGTTCAGGAAGGTGATTTTATCCAAAAAGGCGAATACATCATGGATGGCAACCCGGCACCACATGATATTCTGAGCATTATGGGTATCGAAGCCTTGGCTGATTACATGATCGACGAGGTTCAGGCTGTTTACCGTCTGCAAGGCGTGAAGATCAACGATAAGCATATCGAAGTGATCGTGCGTCAGATGTTGCAGAAATGGGAAATCGTTGAATCCGGTGGTACGACACTGCTGAAAGGCGAGCAGGTTGATAAGATCGAGTTTGACGAAGCCAATGAAAAAGCTGTTGCTTCGGGGCGCGAGCCTGCCAAAGGTGGTCCAATTCTGTTGGGTATCACAAAAGCATCGCTTCAAACCCGTTCGTTCATCTCTGCGGCCTCTTTCCAGGAAACAACACGTGTTCTGACGGATGCTGCTACCAAAGGTAAACGCGACAAACTGATCGGTCTGAAAGAGAACGTGATCGTTGGTCGTCTGATCCCGGCGGGTACCGGTGGTGCGACACATCAGATCAAGAAGATCGCAGCAGAACGTGATGCGGTGGTTCTGGAAGATAAGCGTCAGGTCGCAGAAGCGGCAGCGGCTCTTGCGGCACCTGTCAGCGATGATGACGGCTTCGATCCGAACAAAGTGTTCGAAGATGCTGGCGATGTCATGGGTGAAGACCTGAGCGTTGGTTTTGGTGGCGGTGGCGACGGTACAGAACAACCTGTTTAAATCATATATAATTTCAAAAAGGCCTCGCAAATCGCGGGGCCTTTTTTTATGGTGGTGTCGCTGCAATAATAACTCAGGGTCAGCGTAAAATGCCAATGTCCCAGTTGGGACGCATAGTTAACATATTGAAATAAAGTAATTATATGAAAAAACAACCACTCCCGTAGGGTGGGCTTCAGCCCACACGTAACAACCTCACTACACCCAAACGCCCCCCTTGCAAACCCGCCACAATCTGCAATGGTTCAAATCATGCAACACTCAACCCGACGCCTAACACCCGATCTGAACCACATGGTGCTGGAGCCGCTGATCCGTGATCGCATCGCCATTGCCTATCCGCCAAAGGATGACAAAAATCCGCTGGCCGATATGGTGATCTGGGCAAGTGTTTCGGAAGAGGTTGATGTAAAAATCCGTGAACAGCAAGCGTAGGGTGGGCTTCTGCCCACGCGTATCAACGAACCAACCAAACACACCATAACATTTTTCCACCCATGAAACGATCCTTGCGTTTGACACAATCATGGTAACGCGTGGGCTGAAGCCCACCCTGCGCGGCATCAAAATAACAGGATGTTAACTTTGATGTGGTGTTTCATAATCCATGTCACATTATCGGCGGGTAAAATTATCGGGCGGATGTTATTTCTTTACCGTGAACCTGATGGATCGCAGGGCGAAAACCCTGACGGACAATATTGATCTGTTGCGCGATGCCTATGGGAATATGCATCGCAAGCATCCGTTTCATTGCGATGCGATTGTTATTCTACCCGATCATCTGCACGCGGTCTGGACATTACCTGCGGGCGATTGTGATCATTCGAAATGCTGGCAGATGTTCAAGGCGGGGTTTTCGCGGCACTTGCCGCCTGCGCCTAGCCGATCACACTCCAAACGTAAGAAGCGCGAAAAAGGTATCTGGCAGCGGCGGTTTTGGGAACATCTTATTCGCGACGATGACGATTACCGCTTTCATCTGCAATATTGCCGGGATAACCCTGTGAAACACGGGCTTGTTGATGTGGCGCGGGACTGGCCGTATTCGTCGTTTTATTTGCGGGAATGCGTGGAAGGTTTGCAACGCGTGGAACGCGTGGGCTGAAGCCCACCCTACGCCTCAATGATGTATTCATGTTGTTTATCTTCTCAACCTGTTGACACCCCACACGACTCGGACTATACGCGCGGAACCTGAGGTGCGAGTACGCTTACATCTCATACAAGCCACAATCTGGCGGTCATGATCCAGAGCCCAGCTCTCGATCCTCTGGTATTAACCGCGGTAGTCCATTCACAATAGTGCGGACTGCCGTGTCGCGGTGTTTGATCGACAGATCATGCGCCTATTCGAGTTTGAAACAGGACATACGGGAGTTCCGAATGCCAACGATACAA
>JAJFHY010000213.1 GCA_021775375.1 Amylibacter sp.
CCTAATCAAAATTGGACTTCCGACACATAGAAATCCTAGGGTGGGCTTCAGCCCACGCGTACCTAAGTTTACAATATTAAACCGCGTGGGCTGAACCCCACCCTACATTTCACCAAACCTCAACCACAATCATTGACCCAACCCCTACAACCCTCTTTAATTAACCCACCCAACCACCAAGGAGCCCCCCCCATGACCTTCACCAACAAAACCGCTTTTGTCACTGGTGCGGCTGGCGGTATGGGGTTGCAGATCGCCTGTGATCTGATGGCGGCAGGGGCTAATGTGGCGATGGTTGATGTAAAACCGCAGCCGGATTGCATTCCGACAGGCAATGGCAACTTCATCTACCTTAAATGCGATCTGTCGGACGATGCGGCGGTGAAGGCCGCCGTTACCCAAACGGTAGAAGCGTTCGGCGGGATTGATCTGTTGGCCAATGTCGCGGGCGTGTTGTGGTTTGACCGCGATGCATCCGCACTGACGATGGACATGGATGTCTGGGATACGGTGTTACGCATCAACCTGAAATCCATGGTCCACACCAGTCGCCACATAGCACCGCATATGAAAGCGGCAGGGGGCGGGGCGATGGTGCATTTTTCCACGATCCAGTGTCTGCGCGGTGACGATGCGCCGCAAGACGCTTATCAGGCGTCAAAAGCAGGGGTGATTGCCCTGTCGAAATCACTGGCGATCCAGTTGGCGGGGGCAAACATCCGATCAAACGCGGTACTTCCCGGGCCGGTACATTCCCCGATGCAGACGCGGTGGGACGATAATGCGGCGGCACTTGATAGCTTAAGCCAAGCCATCCCGCTTGGTCGGGTCGGGAAAGTGGCAGATATGGCAAACGCTTGTTTGTTCCTGTTGTCGGATAAAGCGGGCTTTATTACAGGCACCGAACTGATTGTAGATGGCGGTTTGCTGGCGCGGCCGTAACCCAAAACTTCCAAATAGCCTGAATATCCGGAATATGACACGTGTCATATGCGTTGTGCACGGCTTGTGTACGCCGATCATACAGCCCCGAATCCCCCTTTGAAATATTTAACACCGCCATGTGAAACGGTTTGTTTTGCTTAATTATGACGTTCACGTCACACTTTAAACATACCGAAGCGGCATACTCATCGCCGCATAACCCGAAAGGAGTATAACGATGTTAAAATCTATCTTTACCGCATCTGTTCTGCTCGGGATTGCCACTGCTTCGCTTCCCGCGCAGGCACAGACACTTTGTAACACACGTACGCATATTGTAGCGCAACTTACTGATAAATATGGGGAAGTCAGCAACGGTATCGGTATGCAATCAGCCAGTCAGGTGATCGAGGTCTGGTCATCGCAAAAAACCGGTAGCTGGACGATTATTGCCAGTCGTGCAGACGGTGTATCATGTATATTGGCCGCAGGGCAGGGTTGGACGAATAACCCGGAATATGCCCAGGCATTTGACGAACGGGTCGGTTACAAATGACCCGGCGCAAACGCTATGAGAAACAAAAACGGCGACCCATGGTCGCCGTTAAATTCATTATAAATACAAAGGCTTACGCAAGTTTAATGTCTGTTGCGTTTTCTTTGCCGTTACGACCTGTTTCCAGCTCATAAACTACTTTTTGGTTGTCGTCCAAACCTTGCAGACCTGCTGCTTGAACAGCTGTGATGTGTACAAATACATCGTTGCCGCCATTGTCTGGTTGAATAAAGCCGAAGCCTTTTGTTGGGTTAAACCATTTTACAGTGCCATTAGCCATCTGTTATCTCCTAAATTACCACGCGCGGAATGCCGTGATTATGTTTTGATTTCCATAAGCCCCAGATGGAACAAATGGCGGCACAAGTGGCCGTTAATACAAGACTTTCAAGCATCAGGTTTAGGAATTTTGAAAGGCCTGTCCATATTCAGGAGTTAGGCCGAGACCGTGCAGTTTTACCACGTAAGTCCCTTAATTCTTCGAATTCTACTAATGTATTACAGTATCTCTACTGCATTCGTAATCATATATTACTGGGGCTCATACGCGGGAATAGCCTATAACGTCAAGCCTAAATAAAAAAGGCGCCCAAATAGGCGCCCATCAAGTTTTCTAATTAATACAGTGTTAGACTAACGCAATATTGGTCGCGTTATCTTTACCGTTGCGGCCTGTTTCAAGCTCATAAGTTACTTTTTGGTTGTCATCCAAACCTTGCAGACCAGCTGCTTGAACTGCAGTAACATGTACAAATACATCGTTTCCGCCGTCATCGGGTTGAATAAAGCCGTAACCTTTTGTTGAATTAAACCATTTTACGGTGCCAGTTGCCATCCGTTTTCTCCTTAGTCTATCCACGCGCGGAATGCCGTGGGGTGGTGGTGGTGCCTTAATCTTCAGTATCAGCAGGCATCACAAAGGAAGTCAGCAGATGGCGAATAGTAAGCTTCACAAGGTTATAGAAAGGGGTTTATTTGCACAATTGCAAGTCTTTCTTCATTAACTTATTGTTTCGGCAAATAATGGAGATCATAATGGAATTGACTTTTTATGGGCTAAAGTCTTGTGATACTTGCAGAAAATCGTTGAAATCACTACGGGATGCCGGGCACACGGTAACTTATATTGATGTACGCGAAGATGGGATTGATGCGCAAACGCTTGCAAAATTTCAATGTGAATTTGGCCAAACATTAACCAATACACGCTCAACAACTTGGCGAAACCTATCTGCAGATGACCGTAAGCGACCTGCTTTGCAATTACTATCAATGCACCCAACTTTAATGAAGCGCCCTGTAATTGATGCTGAAGGTAATCTGTCTTTGGGATGGGGTAAGGATGTTCAAGCCAAGTTCTAACACTTTCTTGTAGTTTAGAAATTTAGGCTTATGTTTCTATTTATTAAACATATTAACAGGGGAAATTTCATGAAAAAAATGACAGCCGAGTTCATCGGGACATTCACATTGGTATTTTTAGCCTGCGGAGCCGCCATATTTGCGGGTAGTTTCATAGGGTTTACAGGTATCTCTTTGGCATTTGGTTTGGCACTGATCGGTGCCGCATACGGTATCGGTCCCATTTCAGGATGCCATATCAATCCGGCGGTTTCTGTCGGTGTCTTTATGGCGGGGCGTATGCCTGCATCTGAACTGATCCAATATGTGATTGCGCAAATTGCGGGCGCTATCGTGGCGACTGGTTTTTTGTATATAATCGCGAACGGCAATGCCGAAGCATACACGGGTGGTTATGCCGGTAACGCGATGCAAAATGGTTACGGCATGGCTGCGGGCTTTGTGTTTGAGGCTACTGCGACTTTCTTGTTTTTGATTGTGATACTTGGCGCTACTCAAAAAGGTGCACCATCCGCAATGGCTGGCCTTGCCATTGGTTTGGCGCTTGTGGCAATCCACCTGATCGGGATCCCGATTACCAACACATCCGTTAACCCGGCCCGCTCCATAGGCCCTGCATTGTTTGAGGGAGGCGCGGCGATATCACAGCTTTGGCTGTTTATTGTTGCACCAATTGTCGGGGCTGCCGTAGCAGGCGTATTGTTTCGCAATGGCACACTGGAAGCGGACGAATAAGCCATTTACAGCTAACGGAATAGGCCTGCAAGTTCGTGCGGGCCTTTTTTAGTCTTGATTTATACCTGTCGAACCACCAATTGTGATCCACAGGCAATTCGTAGGAAAACACATGCGCAATACCGTTCTAATTCTTGGCATCATTGCCGGCCTATGGGGCATGCTTATCGGATTTTTCGGGTATGGTTATACACAGTTTATTGAGTGGTTTGGTGAAATCCCCGATGTGGCAGAACAAGTTGACCATGTGCAAAGAACACAGTTGATAAGCCTGATAGGGCCAATCCTTGCTCTTGTGGGTGGCGGGATGGCGCATGCCCGTCCTTTATTGTCCGGTCCGGTTTTGCTGGTATCCGGTGCGTTGATGTATTGGGGATTTGAATTCGGCGCCTTTACCATGTTCCCTATTACGATGTCATTAGTCGCGGGCACACTTGCGCTTATTGCTCATTTTACGAAGGGTGATTAGTGTCCGGATTTTTAATCGCAAGATAGGCTTCGGGTGTAATATAGACTATTTGTTTTAGGCCAAGCAATGCGCGATCTTTTGAACTCAGGGCATCTATCGCTTTAGAAACCGCATTGAATGTAGGTTCGCGTTGAGCATTAAAAGCAGCAATATAGGGTAAAGCAGGTGTTGGCTCTGTCCACTCCAGCACCTGTAATTCATCTGCAAAATCTTCATATTGCTTCAAAAGCCGCCATGTGACTGCATCAATCGCGGCTATATCGGCGCGTCCTTCAGCTACAGAACGGGCGGATTCTATGTGCTGGTGTACTTGCAATTGGTTTTTAAACCAAAAACCCAACAGTTTTAGGTGCCAATAAGGTGCTGCATAACCTGATTGGGAAAAGGTTTGATTAAAGGCGAAACAGGCATCTTTGAATTCCGGCAAAGTTTTGCGGGTATCGTTTGCCCTGATAATGATGGCACTGCGGTAATAACCGGCAGGGCAGCCATCAATACAAAAATCAGGTGTGCCAATCAAAGTCACTTTGCCATGTAACCAGGTGCGATAAGGCATGCCGCAGGTCTGGCTAAGGACCAATTCGGGATCGTTCCAGACGGAAAATTCTTCGGCATCCTGACTGAGTGTTTCAGGGCTGTCTATTCCTTCTTCGGCCAGGTATTGGCGGATCAAAGCCCAGTAGTTGTTATGTGCATCCTCCAACTCCGGCCGTGAATACATCATCAGATTAGCTATCATTTGTTTACCCTTTATTTATCGCAACAGGATGCGACATTGGTACGGCACAGGCAAGACGAGGTAATCGGTACATCCGTTTTCGCCAGAGCATCGGTTAAAAGGTCTGCGTAGTGTGGCAGCTCATCGGTATCACCGCGATTGCGTAGACATTCAACAAACCCATGCAAAGCCCAGACATTACACGGGTGTTGTGCACAGCGTTGCAAACTATCGTTCAATCCCAGATCGGCACGGTAAACATCTTCCGCCTCCTGAAAATGACCCTGCTCCATCAGCAGGGCAGCCAGTGCATGGCGGGGCGGGTGCATCCAGGCCCATGGCTCGGAATATTCAAGATTGTCATCGCGTCGAACACTTTCGCGCAGATGGGCATAGGCAATCTCGTGATTACCTTTGTGATACTCCAGTTCCCCATCCAGCATTTTTTCACCAATGCCAAGACTTGTCCGTGCGGCATTATTAAAGAATTTGCGGTTCTCAGGAATACGTGTAAATGATTTATGAAACTGTCTACGCTGTTCGTCGGCCTGATCAAAGTTTTTCAATGCAGCATTTGCGACACCCTTGGCGTAATGGTGCATCGCAGTTGAAACACAGTAGAGTGTTGGATCATCGGGCATGGGCGTATCAACTATATCCTGCCATCGGCCGAACCGTATTAAAACATGCATCTTCATTGCGTAATATCCTTCCATCGTGACGGCCATCTGTGGCTGTCCCGTCATTGAAAGAACGTCTTTTGTCAGTGTTTCACATATCTTGTTTGCGGCTTCTATCGCGGGTTTGTATTGGCCCAAGAACATGCAGGTATACATCATCAGGTGCAGATCATGACACCGCGCCGTTGTATAGAAATTATAAGGGCCGGCATATTCCACATACATATCATCTGCACGTATTGCCAATTCACTGGCGATTTTGGCTTTTTCATATTTGCCGCATAAAACATAAGTATGCCCGGGCATATGGTTCATGTGACCGGCATCGGGACAGGCGGTTGACAAAAGATCAGCCGAACGCATTGCACGTTCCGGTGTGTTTGACATTTCGGTTGCGTGAATATGCAAATGCAGTATCGCAGGATGCTGCGGGATTCCCTGTTGGTCTGCCATTGTAATTGCCCGTTCACATGCTTCCAGTGCCTCTATCGTATCCGCACCTTTGGCAGGTTCGCCGGTTTTTACATTCCACAGTTGCCACGGGGTCCGTGTCATCATCGCTTCCACATAAAGCGCAATGACGTCGAAATCATCCGGATAAGCTTGATAGGTCTGACGCATGGCGTCGGCGTAATCATCGTCCCATTGATCAAATTCGGTCTGTGCAACGGAATAAGGTTTCTGAAATCTTTGCAACAGCGCATCTATCAGGCCGATTTCAACGTCAGTGCAACCAACCGACAGCTTTTTTGCCATCCGTGCGTGATCATAACAAAAGCGCGTCATCTTAACGGCTTCATCATAGCCTAAATCACACCACGGCAGATTATAAAATGGCCCGGCGCCATATGCGATACCCCAGTGTGCAATCGCGCAAGCCGGATCATGCTCCAAAACACGTTGAAAGCAGGCAACGCCCTCTTCCTGATTAAAGCCAAAACACCAGTTGAGCCCCAGATTGAAAAGTCTTTGAGCATCAGCGGACGGCGTTGTTATTTTTCGCGTGTGGCTGCCTAAGTTAAAGCGTTCCATTCTTCACCAATATATTGAATGTTATGCGCATGTTAAAACCGCATAGAACATTTCAAATCACGTTTAGAATAAAAACGCTAATGTTTTTAATGAAACGCTCAGTTTTATAAGGCTGGCTAATTATGCCGGAACATACGGTCCAGTGAAATGGGGCCAGCACCTTTGGTGACCAAAATTGCAAACAGAACCATCCAAAGCAGGCGCTGATCCATCAAAAGACTGTCAGAAGAATGATCGAACCAAGCGCCAATATCCTTGTCACCAAGATCGTGTCCTGTGATGTCTACATAGGATTGCATCATAACAAACCCGGCCATGCCAAGGGCAGCAAGACGGGTAAACAGACCGATGATGATAAGCAGAGGCAAAACGAACTCGGTAATTGTGCCTGTTACAGCGATGAGCCAATGAAAGCCATTTAATGCGCTGCTGTCATATCCCAGAACCTCAAACGTTTTTGGAAAAATCTGCATATATGCGCTGTCGCTGGGGGTTAAAAAACCGAAATAGCCATCGCTGACTTTTGTTTTGGCCGAATTCCAGAAATAAAACAGCAGAACTGCCGCAAAAACAAACCGTGCCAGAGTTGGTAAAAACCAACCGCCAAATAATTGGCTTAAACGTGTGAATAGGTGGTTATGGATGCTGCGAATGGATGCCATTGTTTTCCCCAATTGCAATAATCTTAGTGATAACTTTACCTTTGAGCAAAAGATTAAATGCGTTTGACAGATCAAAATCCTTACTAACCCGCGTCGCTGTATCATAGGCTTGTTCTAAGGTATGCGTTTTAAGTGTGGATATGAAAATATGCGTTGCATGGTCAATTTTCTGCATTTCCACATCTAATTCAGGGCGCGTCAGAAGAACAAATTCGCCACCTGCTTCCGGTTTTGGCGCATCTTCAATCATATTCACATTCCAAATGGTGAATATCGGATAGGGTGACGATAGTAATTCCAGTGCAGGTGATAAGGTGAAAGTCGATGCCATTAACGCTTCAGGCGCAATATCAGCTAGCATATCCGCATCAATTGGTACTGTGTCGGCTGCATGATAACAGCGCCGCCGTGCAAGTTCCAAACGGGCAACATCTGCCAGATAGGGTAGATCGGCAACATGTTTAAAACCCTCAAGGAATGCGGGAAAGCTTTCGCCGTAAAACATTAACAATGGTGATGATGGCGGGTGCTTGCGCACATATATGCCAGCCATTGTCTTAAAGAACACATCCCCGATCAGTTTGTTGATAACTGGAAATGCGATTTGCATGGCATCTATTAAGCTGGCCACGACATTATTGCGATATACGTCAAAACGCTTGCCCGCGAAACGCCCGAATGGATCAACCAGCCCTTTAGGATGTGCACGGTTTGGATCCAGCAACGCATTGATAAAATCGGTCTGATCTACAGACATTATGATGTCACCAAAGCGGTTTGGGCCAGTATATCATCAGCCAATTTTGCTTCCTGTGCCAGAGTATCCCAGATTGGAATGTCATTGTCCCATTCGATCAAGGTTGGCCGCGGGCCAGATTTTTTTAAAGTATATCGATACAGTTCCCAGACGGGGTCCACGACACTATGCGCATGACTGTCGATCAGCAGTGTTTCACTAAAGTCGTCAGCATCCACAGTGTGGCCACCAAGGTGCATTTCCCCGACATGATGCAAAGGATAAGCATCAATATAGTCGTTTGGTGCAAATTTCTGATTTGTGGCGGATATAAAGACATTGTTGATGTCCAGTAAAAGACTGCAACCGGACCGGTCAACTACTTCCGTCAGAAATGCGATTTCCGACATTTCACTTTGCTCAAAAGCGCAATATGTTGACGGGTTTTCCAAAAGCATCTGGCGTTTAAGTGTATCTTGAACCTCTGTGATGTGACTAACCACATGATCAAGTGTGCTTTGCGTATAGGGCACAGGCAACAGATCGTTCAGGTAGTGGCCCGCGTGGGTTGACCATGCAAGATGCTCGGAAAACAGGCCGGGGTTCAGCCAGTCAACAAGATGCTTCAGGCGCGATAGATGCTCTTTATCCAATGGGTCTTCGCCACCGATAGATAATCCAACTCCGTGGCATGAGATTGGGAAGATTTCACGTAAACGATTGAGTTGGGCAATTGGGCGACCACCGCCCCCCATGTAATTCTCGGCATGAATTTCCAGCCAAGCAATGGGAGAGGGGTCTTTTAAAATATCGTCAAGATGTTGGGGCTTATAGCCAACACCTATGCGATTAGGGATGGTTTCGTGGAATGCCATATTGCCTAACATCTATAAAGTTCTGAGCATCAGATAACTGAATGCATTTAAGTTGGAATGTCACGCTCTAAAATCTTTTTGGATCCGGTTCGGGCCGTGCCGTCGTCTGCTGGTGCCACAACAATGCTTTCACAGGTACCACCTGGCACCAAAGACCAGGCGTTACCCTGATAATCAATCATGGATGTTCCCGCACAAGATGTTCCGGGTCCTGCGGAACATCCGTTTTCCCCGGCAAGTGCAACACCGTAACATTTTTCTTTTCCGGCGGCGGCGGCAGTTGTTGCATGCGTCGTTAATGCTGCAGAAACAGCAGTGGCGACAATAAGTATTTTGGATGTCTGAGACATGATATGTCCTCTCTCGTATTCTAAAATATAATTATATGTCTGCTTTAACAGCATTCTAACAAAATATTGGTGAATGGTGCTACTCACTTTGCGGTGAATGACAGGTAATTTAGAATTTGTAACATTTAAGGGAAATATAGAGATGTTTTATGTGATGGAAATTACGCATTAAGATATTACCAGACTGAAAATCTATGGGTTGACAGATTCTTAAACCGTACCTTATGAACTCTGAACGCAAGAATATGAATTGAAACTTTGGTTGCGTATTTATAAGTGATTAAGCCGTTGAAATAATACGATAACTTAAAGGGTGATTAGCTCAGTTGGTAGAGCGCTTCGTTTACACCGAAGATGTCGGGAGTTCGAGCCTCTCATCACCCACCAGTTTCATGGGTTTTCGGTTGGATAAGAGATTTTTATGAAATTACCCATACTTTATTTGCTGCGACACGGTCAAACCGAATGGAATGCAGCAGGCCGTTTTCAGGGCCATATGAATTCTGATTTGACCGATATCGGGCAGGGACATGCCGTAACGCAGGGGCGTTTACTTACATCAGTGTTCAATGAATTTCCTGATATTGATGTCTATGGCAGCCCGTTGGGGCGTGTGCGCCAAACAGCACAAATCGCTCTGGCTGCACATAACCGTACACCTGTTCTTCGGGATGATCTGAAGGAAATATCTGTCGGTGACTGGGAAGGCGTTTCCAAAGACGACATAGAAGCGGGTTGGCCGGATTTGTTTAATGCCAATCAGACATCACTGGAGTTGTCTATTTCAGCACCAAATGGGGAAGGTTATGATGCTTTGTATGAAAGGTGTCAGCGCTTCCTTAAGGGTCTGAAAGGGCCAAGTGTGATCTTCTCACATGGTATTACAATATCTTTTATACGCAGTATTGTGCGCGGGCTGTCTTATGAAGAATTAACACAGCTGAATAATCTACAAGGTTGCATATATGTTATCAAAGACGGGCAGGAAAAATTATTGTCAGAGTGACCAAATCGATGCAGAAATACCCGCCGCTTTATATTTTACGGCACGGACAAACCGAATGGAACGTAGAGCGCAGATGTCAGGGAAACCTTAATTCTGCGCTGACCGATCTTGGTCGTGCCCAAGCTGCAGATCAACGCGAGATATTAAAAACTGTATTTGCAAAGCACCCTACAGCGCGGGTTGTATGCAGCCCACAGGGACGTGCGCGCGATACTGCGAAAATTGCACTGGCAGGACGTGATGTCGTTGTGGATTTTGACCCGCGCTTGGCCGAACTAACATCGGGTGTCTGGACAGGAATGAAGCATGATGTGATCGCAGCCGAATGGCCCGATTTGTTCAATCCCGAAATTACGATCTTTGAGGCTTCACTAAACGCAGTAGGGGGTGAGGGCTATGATGGGCTGAAAGCCCGTTGTCAAAGTTTTTTGGAAAGTATCACAGAGCCAACTGTGGCCATCAGTCACGGTATAACCAGTATGGTAATCCGCGGTTTGGCCAGCGGTCTGGACTATAATGCTATGAAAATGCTGCCATACACCCAAGGATGCGTCTTTGCCCTGATTGAAGGCAAAGAACAGATTATGATACGGTGAATTAGGTTGCTATTGCGTTCCGTAAATACGGTCGCCCGCATCCCCAAGACCAGGGACAATATAACCGACTTCATTCAGCTTTTCGTCCAAAGATGCGGTGATAATCGGTACGTCTGGATGGGCTTCTTTCATGCGGGCAACGCCCTCGGGGGCGGCAAGCAGACATAAGAATATAATGTTCTTGGCACCTGCCTCTTTCAGCATATCAATCGCAGCAGCCGATGAGTTGCCTGTGGCCAGCATTGGATCGACTGCAATAACCAATCGTTTGTCGATCTCGGACGGAACTTTGAAATAGTATTTTACCGGTTTTAGGGTTTCTTCATTGCGGTAAAGACCGACAAAACCAACGCGGGCTGATGGGATCAAATCCAGCATACCGTCAAGCAATCCATTACCTGCGCGTAAGATTGAGACCAATGCCAGTTTCTTGCCTGCGAGTTTTGGGGCCTCAATGGTGGCCATGGGGGTTTCGATGGTTTTACTTACCAGCGGTAAATCGCGTGTAACCTCATAGGCCAACAAGTGGCTTATTTCGCGCAAAAGACGACGAAACTGGTTTGACGGAGTGTTCTTATCACGCATTATCGTCAGTTTGTGTTGGATTAATGGGTGGTTAACAACGGTCAGGTGTTGGGACATATGAATTTCTTTCCTACTTCCAACGCATTATTTTACGTGTTGGTCAAATGATCAAGCGCGAATTGTCTTTTCTTTTTGTGAAAACGCAAAAGCAGCAACGAAAAGCAGCACCAAAGCTGCCCCCATGACCTCGATCTGTGTCATGGCCTCACCCAGAAACACCCAAACCCAAATCGGCCCAAGCAGGCTCTCGATTAGCAATAACAGACTGGCTTCTGCCGCTGGAACATAGCCGGTACCCCATGTCACCAATGCAATACCCAACCCGATGGTAAAGGCACCCATGAATAAAATCAGCCCGGTATCATGTGCGGACAGGACAAGCCCGTTTCCAAGCGTGGTGGAAAACCCCAGTCCGATAACAACGGAAATGACTCCGGCAAGAAATGTACCGCCCAACGGGTCCGGTTGTTTGGAGTTGCGCGCAAAAACCAGCATCGCAGCAAAGCAAATTCCTGACAGAAGCGCAAAAAAATTGCCAAGACTACGGCCAAGTTCAACCCCGTCACTGACCATAATTCCAACCCCACAAACAGCACCGATCATACAGACCCATGTCAGGCGAGCAGGAACTTCACCTATAAAAAACCAGGCAAGGATTGCCGTAAAAAAAGGCACGGTTGTTAAAATCATCAATGTGGATGCGATCGAAGTATAAAGCATAGAAAAAATGTAAAACGAAAACGCAATGGCAAGGGCTGCACCCATTTTCAAATCGTTAGCGTCTAGGCTGCGTATAAATGCCCCTAGCGTGGCCCTGCGTTTTAAGCATGCAACCAAAGCCACCATCAAGGATAAGGCGATCGAGCGGTAAGTTAGAATTTGAAAGCCGTCTGCATTGTCCAAAAGGCGCATCAACAAGCCGACAAAGCTCATGCAGGTGCCGCCCAGAAGGATCAGCAGACATGCGTTGGTTTTTGTCATAGTATTCCCCGATCTTACGTTTGCATGAACCCTAATCAGTCAATTTGTTTTATGTCTATATATAGATTCTCAAACACTGATTTTTGGGGTTAGAAATGCGTAAAACGGATTTTTGCGAAAATTTTGTTTTGTCGTGCGAACGCGCTTGACGCACCCTATGTTAGACCCTAAAAGCCACCTCACGCCAAGCGTCATGTTTGGCTAAGGAAATGCGCGGTTGTAGCTCAGCTGGTTAGAGTGCCGGCCTGTCACGCCGGAGGTCGCGGGTTCGAGCCCCGTCAACCGCGCCACTTTCCCCTTATCCCAACCCCCCGGCTACTAGCAACGTCAACCATGTGCCGATCATTGCGGGTTTATCGTGGCCGATAATCTCAACCTGGACCTCGTTTTCAGCCAGATATTGGCCTTCGCGGCGTTTGGTCAGGTTTTTCAATGTGAACTGGCCGCGTATATCGCTGCCACTGGGGACAGGGTTCAGAAAACGTATCTTTTCCAACCCATAATTGATGACCAATTCATGGCCCTTCAGGCGTGGCACGTTGTCTTTATACATCTGGGTGATCAGCGACAGGGTTAGAAAACCATGCGCGATAGTGCCGCCAAACGGCGTATCGTCTTTGGCACGTTTCGGGTCGTTGTGAATGAACTGATAGTCGCCCGTAACATCACAAAACCCGTCGATCATTTTTTGATCCACGGTTATCAGGTGGGAGTGGCCAATGACTTTGCCTTGCAGGGCTTCGTAGGCAGAAATTGTCAATTTTTCGGGCATGGGTTTATCCTTTGATTTACCAGTCGCAATCTGACATGTCGGACGGGGCGTGCCAATATGATTTTAAGGTTTAAAACAGGGTAAACCGCTTGACTTTAAAGGGGTATTTGTTGATAAGCCGCCATCTGTACGACTCTTGTCGGCAGCTAAACGTTCATAACGCACCCAAAGGTGCGCGCTGTTCGAGGCGCGGAAGTTCCGCTAAACATATGAAATCCTTATAGGATTTTGTCGGGCCACAGAACGCGGATATCAAAGGAAACGCATATGTTTGCGGTTATTAAAACTGGTGGTAAGCAGTATAAAGTTGCCAGCGGAGACATTCTTCGCATTGAAAAA
>JAJFHY010000214.1 GCA_021775375.1 Amylibacter sp.
TATGAACGGCCCTGACGAACGGGGCCGTTTCGGGGATTTTGGCGGGCGGTTTGTATCCGAAACCCTGATGCCGCTGATCCTTGATCTGCAAGCGGAATATGAAAAGGCCAAAGTCGATCCGACGTTTTGGGCCGAGATGGATTATTTATGGAAATACTATGTCGGCCGTCCAAGCCCGCTTTATTTTGCAGAGCGTTTGACTGAACATTTTGGTGGCGCCAAAATTTATCTGAAACGCGATGAGCTGAACCATACAGGTGCGCATAAGATCAACAATGTGCTGGGCCAGATACTGCTGGCACGGCGTATGGGGAAAACCCGGATTATCGCTGAAACGGGGGCAGGCCAACACGGCGTTGCCACGGCCACGGTTTGCGCGCGGTTCGGCCTTGAATGTGTTGTTTTTATGGGCGCGACTGACGTTGAACGCCAAGCACCCAATGTGTTTCGGATGAAATTGCTGGGGGCCAAGGTGGTTCCCGTAACATCGGGACGTGGTACGTTGAAAGACGCAATGAATGACGCGATGCGCGACTGGGTTACCAATGTTAACGAGACATTTTATTGCATTGGAACCGTAGCAGGGCCACACCCATATCCTGCGATGGTGCGTGATTTCCAAGCGATTATCGGCAATGAAACCAAAGAACAGATCATGGAGCAAGAGGGACGTTTGCCCGATAGCCTTGTGGCGTGCATCGGTGGCGGTTCAAACGCGCTGGGTTTGTTTTACGCGTTCCTGGACGATAAGGATGTGCGTATCATCGGGGTAGAAGCCGGTGGCAAGGGTGTGAATGAAAAGATGGAACATTGCGCATCGCTGACAGGCGGGCGCCCGGGTGTTCTGCACGGCAACCGTACCTATTTGTTGCAAGATGAGGACGGACAAATTCTGGAAGGCCACTCGATTTCGGCCGGTCTGGATTATCCCGGTATCGGTCCTGAACACTCATGGCTGCACGATGTTGGGCGCGCGGAATATGTCTCAGTAACGGACGTGGAAGCACTGGATGCATTCCAACTGTCGTGCCGTACCGAGGGTATTATCCCTGCATTGGAACCTTCACACGCGCTGGCTCATGTGACGAAAATCGCACCTGATTTGCCCAAGGATCATGTGATGGTGATGAACATGTGTGGTCGCGGCGACAAAGATATTTTCACAGTCGCAAAAGCTTTGGGGCTGGATATGAGTTCGGAATAAACCGGTTCAAATTTGAAACGATTAAGGCCAAGCGGACTATGTCTGCTTGGCCTTTTCTATTTCCTTAGTGCTGTAATATCTGTCCAAGAAAATTCTTGCTGCGTTCATGTTGTGGGTTTTCGAAGAAACTGATGGGACCATTTCCTTCGACAATTGCACCTTGATGCATGAACACCACACGGTCGGCATATGTCATGCGATTTTCAAATGATGTCTCAGTTTTGAGACAGTTTTAGGGTTTGTTCCTTTTTGATCTTCACCTTTCCGATTGCAAAAACTTGACTCAATCAGCTCTTAGGGGTCTATTTTCAGTCGGGAGGATTGCTAAGTTCATGGAAATGTCTGGCGAGTATCGTATACCGGCACCGATTGGTGACGTATGGGCTGCACTAAATGATGTGGAGGTCCTAAGGATCTGCATACCGGGTTGTGAAGAGCTGGAACAGGTTTCTGACACGGAAATGACCGCTAAAGTTGCTTTGAAAATCGGACCTGTGAAGGCGCGTTTCAAAGGGGCGGTAAATTTCGAAAATGTGGACGCACCCGATGGCTATTCCATTGTCGGCGAAGGACAGGGCGGTATAGCCGGCTTTGCCAAAGGTGGGGCCGATGTTCAATTGGTCGAGGACGGTAATGAGACGATATTAACATATCAGGCGCAGGCACAGGTGGGCGGCAAGATCGCACAGCTTGGGTCGCGGCTGATCAAATCAACGGCTGCAAAATTGGCCGACAAGTTTTTCAAAAATTTTCACGATGAATTATCAGGCGCAGAAACAGCAGTCTGACGCTAACGCGTGAATGTGTAATAATAAGGGAGGAATACGAATGACTGTAGTTTCGATGACAGTAAACGGGAAGGCCGCGCGTGCGGATGTGCCCGACAACACTTTGCTGGTGGAATATATCCGCGAGCATTTGCGTCTGACGGGCACCCATGTGGGCTGTGATACCAGCCAATGCGGGGCTTGTGTGGTGCATGTAAACGGTAAGGCTGTAAAATCCTGCGCCGCTTTAGCAGTGGCATCTGAAGGGGCCGATGTGACAACGATCGAGGGTTTGGCAAATGGTGAGATGCACCCGATGCAAACAGCCTTCAAGGAAAACCACGGACTGCAATGCGGTTTTTGCACACCGGGAATGGTGATGACTGCGACTGATATGGTGGCGCGGTACCGAGAAAGTGGCAAAACGCTGGATGAAGCGGCCATTCGAAGTGAGCTGGAAGGCAATATCTGTCGCTGCACAGGATACCATAACATTGTGAAAGCCATAGCGGACGGTGCGTCCAAAATGGCCAGTTCATAGGGGGATGATCAGATGAGTGAAGGAATAGGCGCACGTGTCCTGCGCAAAGAGGACAAACGGTTTTTAATCGGCAAGGGTCGTTATACAGACGATATCATAGAGCAAAATCAGGCCTACGCAGCTTTTGTTCGATCACCCCACGCCCATGCTGCGGTGAAAAGCATTGATGCATCCGCAGCCGAAGCGATGGACGGTGTTATTGCCGTTTTGAACGGTGCGCAGCTAACCGGTGACGGCATTGGCAATATCATTTGCGGCTGGGGGGTGACATCAAAAGACGGCAGCCCGATGAACATGGGTGCCTGGTCGGCTTTGGCGACGGACAAGGTTCGTTATGTTGGCGACGCAGTGGCGATTGTTGTCGCCGACAGTCTTGCGACAGCGCGGCTGGCGGCCGAAATGGTTGAGGTGGACTATGATGTGTTGCCCGTGGTTGTGAACTCGGTCGATGGATTGTCCGATGGTGCGCCACAACTGCATGAGAACGCACCCGGAAATCTGGTGTTTGACTGGGAACTTGGCAATGAAGGCCCAACGGATGCGGCCCTTGCAGGTGCTGCTTTTACAACCGAGATGGACATTGTGAATAATCGGTTGTCGCCAAATGCGATGGAACCGCGTGCCGCAATAGCCACTTTTAATGAAGCGGATGATCACTATACGCTTTATACAACATCACAAAACCCACATGTTGCGCGTTTGGTCTTGTCGGCGTTTTACAATGTGGCCCCTGAGCATAAATTGCGGGTGATTGCCCCAGATGTGGGCGGCGGATTCGGATCGAAGATTTACATCTACCCCGAAGAGATTGCCTGTCTTTGGGCCTCAATGAAAACCAACCGTTCGGTAAAATGGACCTCTGACCGTACCGAGGCATTTATGACCGATGCGCATGGGCGTGATCACGTGACCCACGCAAAAATCGGCTTTGATAAGGATCATAAGATTGTCGGTCTGAAGGTGGATACCAAAGCGAATTTAGGGGCCTATATGTCCTTGTTCAGCTCGGCCACACCGACATATCTTTATGGGACTTTGCTGTCAGGGCAGTACAATATCGAAAATATCTATTGTAACGTAAAGGCGGTTTACACCAACACGGTACCTGTGGATGCGTATCGCGGGGCGGGCCGACCAGAAGCCAGCTACGTGATGGAACGCATGATGGAAACGGCGGCACGTGAAATGGGTGTTGATCCGGCGGAGTTGCGGCGCAAGAACTTTGTGACCGAATTCCCGCATCAAACACCGGTTATCATGGCTTACGACAGCGGTGATTTTGCTGCCAATCAGGATCAAGCGATGGAAGCGGCGGATTACGCGGGCTTTGAAGCGCGTAGGGCTGAAGCTGCAAGTCGCGGCAAGCTGCGCGGCATCGGTTTTTCCAACTATATCGAGGCTTGTGGTATTGCGCCGTCCGCCGCGGTTGGTTCTTTGGGGGCGGGTGTTGGCCTGTGGGAAAGTGCAGAAGTGCGGGTAAACCCCGTGGGCACTATCGAGGTGCTGACGGGTTCGCACAGTCACGGGCAGGGCCATGAAACAACCTTTACCCAGATTGTGGCAGAACGTTTTGGCTTGCCTACTGAGAACATCCAGATTGTGCATGGTGACACCGATAAGGTGCAGTTCGGCATGGGTACATATGGGTCACGCTCGGGTGCGGTTGGTATGTCCGCGATCGTGAAAGCGATGGACAAAGTCGAAGCCAAGGTCAAAAAGATCGGGGCACATGTGCTGGAAGCATCTGAAGATGACATCATCATCGAAGACGGTGCCGTGAAGGTCAAAGGCACCGACAAGCAAATGCTATGGCACGAGGTTGGGTTGGCGGCTTACACTGCGCATAACATCCCCGAAGGTATGGAGCCGGGACTGAAAGAAACCTCTTTCTATGACCCCAGCAACTTTACCTTCCCAGCAGGTTGCTACATCTGCGAAGTTGAAGTTGACCCTGAAACGGGCACAACCCAGATCGTGCAGTTTGTGGCCTCCGATGATTTCGGCACCATTATCAACCCGATGATTGTTGAAGGACAAGTTCATGGCGGTATCGCACAGGGTATCGGTCAAGCGTTGCTGGAGGGTGTTGTATATGATGATAGCGGACAATTACTGTCAGCGTCCTACATGGATTACGCAATGCCGCGCGCCCATGACCTGCCAAACTATTCGGTGCATCACCAGTCAACCACATGCCCCGGGAACCCACTAGGCATGAAGGGCTGTGGTGAAGCAGGTGCGATAGGATCGCCGCCTGCGGTAATCAATGCGATAACGGATGCGATCGGCAACAACGATCTGTCCATGCCTGCAACACCTGCAAAAGTTTGGGCGGCCATTCAAGCGGCCGGCGCCAAGCAAGCAGCGGAATAGGAGAGAAAAGATGTACGAGACAAAATATCACAAAGCATCCAGCGTTGATGAAGCGGTTTCCCTGATGGGCGCGGCTGATGACGGTAAACTTCTATCGGGTGGGCAAACATTGTTACCCACGATGAAGGCGCATTTGGCAGCCCCCTCTGATCTGGTGGATGTCAGCGGCATTGCCGATATGAACGGAGTTGGTGTTCGCGGGAATGTCATAAGCATAGGTGCAGCGACAACACATGCAGAGGTGGCTGGAAATGCGGCTTTGCAAAACGCTTGTGCCGCTGTGACCGATCTGGCTGCAAACATCGGTGATCCTGCTGTGCGCCATATGGGGACTATTGGCGGCTCTATTGCCAACAATGATCCTGCGGCGGATTACCCTGCGGCCTTGCTGGCCTTGGGTGCCACGATCAAAACCAATGCGCGCGACATAGCCGCAGAGGATTTCTTTGTCGGCTTGTTCGAAACTGCACTTGAAGATGACGAAGTGATTGTCAGTATCGGTTTTGAAGCACCGGAAAAAGCCTGTTATGCAAAATTCCCTAATCCTGCATCACGCTATGCGATGGCGGGTGTTTTCGTGGCTAAAACAGCGGGCGGAGCTCGGGTTGCTGTAACCGGCGCGGGGGATGACGGTGTTTATCGCCAATCCGACATGGAAGCGGCATTGGATGGCAACTGGAGTGCCGGTGCGCTGACAGGAGTTTCTGTCAGTGCCGACGGGATGCTGTCGGATATGCACGGTGATGCCACATATCGCGCCAATCTGGTAAAAGTCATGGCAGGTCGCGCTGTTGCGGGTTGTTAGGCCAAAAGAAATGATCCCAACCCTGTTCATCGGGGTTGGGAACGTTATATATATAATATGACAGATAACTTACCCAAATCCATCGACGAAACGCTAACGTTATTGCGTACGCATGATTACATTTGCGACCGCTCTTTGGCGACCTTGACCTATCTTTCATTAACCTTGAACCGGCCGATTTTTCTGGAAGGTGAGGCAGGTGTGGGTAAAACCGAGTTGGCTAAAACTCTTGCAACAGGATTGGGACGCGATCTGATACGGCTGCAATGCTATGAAGGGCTGGATGCTTCTACGGCTGTTTACGAATGGAATTTTGCAGCTCAAATGCTGGCTCTGCGCCAAGAGAGTGACAGCACGGATATTTACAGTGGTGAATACCTGATCAAGCGGCCTTTGTTGCAAGCGATGGAGCCACATGAAAATGGCCCGCCTGTATTGTTGATCGACGAGGTTGATCGGGCTGACGCGCCGTTTGAAGCGTTTTTGTTGGAGGCTCTGTCGGATTATCAGGTGACAGTCCCCGAGATCGGCACAATAAAAGCTCCCGAGCCACCTATTGTGATCCTGACCTCAAACCGCACCCGCGAGGTGCATGACGCGCTGAAACGCAGGTGTCTGTATCATTGGGTCGATTACCCAGATTTTGACCGCGAGTTGGAAATACTGTTGGCCCGTGTACCGGGCGCGGCAATTGCCCTTAGCCGTGAAGTTGTGGGATTTGTACAGCGTTTGAGGAATGAGGACTTGTTCAAAGCACCCGGTCTGGCTGAAACGCTTGATTGGGCGAAATGCCTTGTTGCACTGGACGCAGTCGCCCTGACACCAGACATAATCGTAGATACTATAGGGGCGGTATTGAAATATCAGGATGATATTGCAAAAATTCAGGGTTCGGATGCACACCGATTGCTGGAAGCGACCCGAAGCGACCTTAGAGCCGCGGAATGAGCACGGCGGCACTTGATGCAGGTGGCCGCTTACCACAAAATATCATCTATTTTTGTCGTGCTTTGCGCCGTGCGGGCGTGCCTGTTGGCCCTGCGCAAGTCAAAGACACCATCCGTGCGGTACAAGTGGTTGGATTTACCAACCGCGCGGATTTTTTTGTGACTTTACAAGCTTGTTTGGTAACACGTGTCGAACATTTGCAGGTGTTCTCGCAAGTCTTCAATATGTTCTGGCGCGATCCTGAGTTTTTGGAAAATATGATGCAGATGATGTTGCCAATGCTGGAAACGCAAGAACTGCCAAAAAAACCGAAGGATGCTGAAACCCGCGCAGCCGAGGCCATGACCGAAGGGGCGGGGGCGGAAGCACCACTTGCGCCAGTTGAAGAGTTGGTGCTGGATGCGCAGTTCAGCAGTTCGGTTGCCGAACGGCTGGGGGGGATGGACTTTGAGCAGATGAGTACAGCAGAGATGCGCGACGCCGAAAAAGCCATCGCATGCATGCGCCTTGATCTACCCAAACGCGCTTCGCGACGTTCCCGTCAAGTGCCATGGGGGCATAAAGTCGATGCACGTGCATCATTTCGGGCTGCGCGGCGAACCGGCGGCGAGATATTACAGCTGCCTAAAGTCGCCCCGCGCCCAAAGGTGCCAAATCTGGTTGTACTTACGGATATATCAGGCTCGATGTCGACCTATTCGCGTATGATGCTGCATTTCATTCATGCAATGACACGTAGTAAAGGGCGCGATTGGGCAGAGGTGCATGCCTTTACCTTTGGGACGCGGTTGACGAATATTACACGGCAGGTAACGCAAAAAGACCCCGATGCGGCTTTAAAGGCTATCGGTGGGCAGGTGCAGGATTGGGATGGGGGGACGCAAATCGGCGAAAGCCTGAAAGTGTTCAACCAAGACTGGTCGCGACGGGTTTTGAATGGCGACGCGGTAGTGCTGCTGATTACCGATGGGCTGGAGTGCGAGGATGTAACGCTGTTGCAGGGCCAAATGCGCCGTTTACGACTGTCGTGTCGCCACCTGATCTGGCTGAACCCCTTATTGCGGTTTGATGGGTTTGAACCTCTTGCTGCAGGCATCCGCACAATGCTGCCATTTGTCGACAGTTTTGCCGCATGCCACAATCTTGCATCTTTGCACGAATTGGCAGAGGTTCTAAATGGTGCAAACGGCGCGGATATGAAACGGAAAATGGTGGCGGCTCTATGACACAAGCTTCGGATAATATGGCCCGTGTTGCGCTGGATTATATAGCTAAGGGCAAAGGCGCTGCATTGGCTACGGTGATATCCACATGGGGTTCGGCCCCGCGTCCGGTTGGGTCGCAACTTGCAATCGCGGATGACGGTGCATTCCAAGGGTCAGTATCCGGGGGATGCGTCGAAGGGGCTGTGATACTGGCAGCGCAAGACGCGTTACAAGACGGCAAATGCCGCGTACTGGACTACGGCGTTGCCGATGCCGATGCTTTTGCGGTTGGGCTGGCGTGTGGTGGCAACATTCAGATACTGGTGGAACCAATCGGGCTGGGCGATGGGCCGGATCTGGCACTTATCGAACAGATGGCAAAGGCTGCAGAAATACGCAAAGCATATGCATATCAGGTTAACCTTGAAACATGGGTGCGTCAGCCGCTTGTTGCAGCAGGTTTTGTCTCTGGCAAGCGGGACAATCTGTATATACATGTCGTAAACCCCGGCTTGCGGATGATTATTGTGGGGGCGGTGCATGTCACTCAAACTCTGGCACCATTGGCACGCATGGCAGGCTATGCGGTAACTCTGGTTGATCCGCGCGACAGCTTTTCAACACATGAACGCTTTCCTGACGATACGTTTATCGATGCATGGCCTGACGAGGCATTACGCAATGTAGGCTTGGATGCGCATACGGCAGTGATAACGCTTAGCCATGATCCTAAAATTGATACACCTGCGCTGGCCGTGGCATTGCAATCGGATGTGTTTTACATTGGTGCACTTGGGTCACGCAAAACCCATGCGAAAAGGGTGGCGGAATTACAGGGGCAAGGCTTTACTGATGTGCAGATTGCCAGAATACATGGCCCGATCGGGTTGAATATCGGGGCAAAAACACCTGCGGAAATCGCAATATCGATTATGGCGGAAGTCACAGAACGGCTTCGGCGGCCATGAAATTTGCAAGCGTTAAATTGAACCATGCGTTAGGCCATATATTGGCACATTCAGTTTCACTGAAAATGGGTATATTGAAAAAGGGCATTACGCTTGGGCCGCAGGAAATTAAGAAACTGGATCTGTCCGGACTTGATTGCGTCACGGTGGCGATGTTGGAACATGATGATGTTTCGGAAAACGAAGCTGCGGAAATCCTTGCTCGCGGGTTTCTGAATACAGGGCTTAAAGCCACGCAAGCCTTTGCCGGCAGGGTTAATTTAATTGCGGATTACGACGGGATTTTCACGCTGGATCCACAGGTGATTAATAGATTTAATTCAGTTGAAGAGGCAATCACACTGGCCACTTTGCCTGAATTTACGCGCGTAAGAAAAGGCACCTTGCTCGCGACACTTAAAATCATACCCTATAGTGTGCCAAAAATGATTATCGATCAGGCTTTGGAATGTATAAAGCGCGATTGTATGCAGCTTCACGGGTTTACCCCGAAAAACTGTGACATCATTTTAACCCGCACAGATGGATTTAAAAAATCGTTACTAGCGAAGGCAGAGAAAGTTCTAAAAGAGCGCGCAGCACCATTACAGTTGCGTGTCGATAGTTGCCAAGTTGTTGAGCATACAGAACAGGCTGTTTCAAATGCCATAGGTGCGGCGAAAAACGATACTATATTGATTTTAGGCGCATCTGCCACATCTGATCGGCGTGATGTTATTCCTGCAGGGATTGTATCAGCGGGTGGGCGGATTGAACGGTTTGGGATGCCCGTTGATCCCGGTAATTTGTTGGTGCTTGGTAAATACCAAAATAAAGATGTGATCGGTTTGCCGGGTTGTGCGCGCGCACCTGCATTAAACGGTGCAGATTGGGTTCTGGAACGGATTTGCGCAGATATAACACTGGATGCTGACAGCATATCGCGCATGGGTGTCGGCGGATTGTTAAAAGAAATACCCGAACGCATTCAACCGCGTATGCAGCACCCCCAGATAAAAAGTGGGGCCACACTGGTACTGTTAGCGGCGGGTAGCTCCAGCCGGATGCGCGGCGAAGATAAATTGTTGCGCAAGATCGGGACTATGACACTACTGCGTCACAGTGTTGAAGTGGCGCTTGCATCAAATATTGATCAATGCATTGTTGTCTTGAAAAATGGCGCTGCTGCCCACAAAAAAACATTACAGGGATTACCGGTAGAAATTGTAGAGGTCGATGATGCCGGTCTTGGTATGTCGGCGTCATTGCGTGCGGGAATTTTAGCGCTCGGAACCAAACCGCGTGCCGTTCTGGTGGGTTTGGCCGATATGCCTGATCTGACGCCGGATCATTACAATCAGGTATTAGCGGCACATAATCCGGTTGAAAATCACTTTATTGTCTGTCCAACAAGCCCAAGTGGTCAACGCGGGCACCCTGTTTTATTTGATACAAAATTTGTTGAAAACCTTGCGGGTTTAAAAGGTGATACAGGCGCAAAAGCCATTGTGAACACTGTCCCGGAATGGGTCGTTGATATCCCCATGGACGCGGCGGTTTCACTTGATCTGGACACACCGGAAGCTTGGGATGCCTGGGAAGAAAAACGACTAAAAGGGTAGTCGGTCGCGATCAATAATCTTTCTTATATATGATCCCGAATTTGGTGCCGCCAGACTCGCTAACCGCACCCCTTGTTGACAGGTTTTTGTTCAAATCAAGGTTGATCGAAATTTCAGATTTCCCATCGCCCATGATACTAACATCTGTATAAACTTTCTCTGAAATATATCTTCCGGCACGCAAGCCTGCTTTGCCATCTTCACTAGCTTCCAACGATAGATCATCAAGTGAAAGCTTACTACGCAAACTGCCTCCATCTCGGCCCCCGCCTCTACCGCTGAGATCGCGTAATGCTGATGCAAGTTGAAGGGCTTGAAATGGTGATATATCGTCTAACCCGCTACCAAATAACATATGTGCAAGGACTTCGTTTTCCGGAAGTTTCGGGGATGATTCAAATGAGAATTGTGGATCTGAAACTAGCCCGGAAATAATCGCTGAAGTTTCGTATCCACCCGAATTGTTGGTTGCTACGACCCTTATTGTTGGATCTAATGTTCCAGCCATGGATATAGAACCTTCGGTTAGTGAGAGTTGCTTTCCAAGAATAACCAAACGCCCGCGAATAAGATCAATTGATCCTACAGGGGTCACTGCCTGTGTTGTGCCTGTCAATCGAACTTCCCCCCCAAGTTCAGCATCTAAACCACGTCCACGCACAAAAATATGGGATGGAGCATTTATAAGCAGATCAAGGTTTATTGGATGGGTTTGGGTAGAGGCTTTCTTATCGGTAATGACCAGCCCGGCGCGTTTGCGTGTCAGCAGTGATGCCGGTGGCTCATTCTTATGTGTTATTTCGGGAATAAACCCAATATTTTGATTTCCGGCCCCATTTATATTTATTTCGGTATCTGTCAGATCGATTTGTCCGCTTAATGTGGGTCCTGACAAGATCGGCCCCGACAATGCTATATCCCCATTAATTGTTGTCTTATAAGTAAGTGGATCCTCTTGTGTAATATCGCTCAATTGTAACCGTAAGTCTGCAGGGAACCCCTGTTGTTGATTGAGCGTTATCTGCCCTTCTCCGTTAATTTGTCCACCAGTGGAAAGGTTCGCGGATAGTCGGGTCGTCGAAATCCCATTGGCCAAGCTAATAGAAGTATTAATATCCTGAACGGATAACAGCAGCTCTGGCAATGCCACGTTCGCAGACTCAATTGAAATATTCCCCGAGACATTATTCAATGATGGTTGCCCACTCATGGTAAGGTCAAACATGGCGTCGCCGCGCGCTCGCGTCGAACTGCTTGCCAGTATAATATCGGCTATTGCAAGCGGGACCTGTCCCTTTGCCTTTAAATCCCAATCACCGTTATCTACGGGAACTGTTCCATTGATATCAGCTTGCAATCCGCCCGCGCCGGTTGTTTCGAAATCAACTATCAAATCGTTGCCATTTTGTTTTATGGATCCATCTGCATTTAGAGGGCCTGATAATGTTTCGGAAATATTGGCCATGTCATTGAGTGTGACTGCAAGGTCGAAGTTCTTTTGATCTTTTTGCATGCGCCCGTTCGCATTTATCGACAACTGCGGGTTTGAAACGCTTAACTTGTCGATAGATAATCCATCTTGTGCCCGTGCCATTGAAACGACTGCTGAATTTTCACCTTGTATAAGAGGATTAATAGCTGAATCCCCCAAGGACAAAGAGCTTGCTGTTGTTTCAATGTCTAAATCGAATGCACCGGATAACAACGCCACGCTCCCTTTGGCGTCCAAATTGATCTCACCTTGTATATTCTGCTCAAGAATATTCGAAATTACTGATAAATCAGTTACCTGCGCGGATAATTTG
>JAJFHY010000215.1 GCA_021775375.1 Amylibacter sp.
CGACTCTCCACGCTGCCATCGATCCCAAATCTCTGACTTCTGTTTAACCGTATAAAATGTACGTTGACGATACTTCATGATGCTCACTCCATCTTTCCAAAAAGATTAAAGTGTTGCATCGACCAATTGAAACCACCGGACGTAGCTGTCATATGCGCTCGCCAGTCCATGCCGTCAACAGTCGCTCTATCATACCCGCTGGAGGCATTATATGAGGAATTTTGCGATTTCGAGATCACACTATATTTTCGCAAAATGACAACGCAAAATCCACTCAATTATTTCAAGACATCTTCTGTAATATCAATGCCAAAATGAAAGCAAACTGGACGGTATAAGCAATACTTATACCTAATCATGATAGCATCACTTTAATAAATTATAGTCTCTCAAGCGAAACCATTTACGCGAAAAGATAAAATGAATTACCGATTCCGGTGACAAGCTAGTCACTTCACCAGTCATACCTTTTTTATAAAAGGACTTGGTCCCGCCAATTTGCCAAACAGTAAATTTCATGGTTTTTTTCATTTTAGTAACATATTGGCTTTGCACGTCGCTTTTAACATCGATGGCTTTAATCGTTTTATCCCGGTTTACAGTGCAAATAGCCTTAATCGTATAATTAACCATTGTCTCCATGTAGCTTAATTGTGAACTATGCCCTGTGCCCGTGTTGGGGCCGTTTATCTTAAAATAGTTAGGGTAACCTGAGACTGTAATACCTTTATAGGAAACAGCCTCTGTTTCCCATTCACTATTTAAATTTCTACCACCAATTCCATTTACCTGAAATGAAAGCATCTTCTTCACATTTGAATAAGCAAAAAATCCAGTCGCATAAACAATGATATCCAAAGGTATATTCTTATCGTCTTTTGTTAGAATTCCTGTTGGGGTTATGTTCTCAATCCCACTAATATCAACATCAACATTTTCTCTGGAAAGTGCGGGAAGATAAGAGGTATTCGGTATAACACGCCTACAGCCCAATTCATAATCAGGCATCATATGCTGACGCAATTTATCGTCATCAATATACTTTTCAAGATTCTTTTTTAAGTTTTTCGCATATAGTTTCTTAACGAACTTAATAATTCCCGAAGTAAACGGATAGCGGCGAAATGCAGGGAATCTTGATTCATAATAAATAAATATCAAAAAACGATTGATATGATGTACCCCCGGAAGGGTCATAATAAAGCGCTCTATAGAACTATAATTCCTATCTAAACGTGGAAGTATCCACTCAGCCGTGCCCATAAACACGGTTAGTTTATCGACCTTATCTGCAATGGCCGGAATAACTTGAGCTGCCGAACATCCAGAGCCTATAACACCAACGCGCTTTCCTTCATAGGGAACAGTGTGATCCCACTGTGCTGTATGGAATTTTGCCCCTTGAAAAGACTCATGGCCTGTAATGTACGGAACTTTGGGGTTGGCTAACACGCCGCTGGTATCGACAATAAAGCGCGCGGTATAATTCTCTCCTGTTTTCACCTCAACGTGCCACAAATATTCGGCTTCATTATAGGTTAGCTTTGTGACTTCTTGATTTGTTTTCGTATATTTCCTTATGCCGAATTTATCTACGATGTAGTTCGTATATTCCAGCAATTCGCTTTGAGGGGCATATCTTTTCTTGAATTTATAAGGAATAAAGGAAATGGAATACAAGCCGGTTGGAATATCCACCTCTGCGCCAGGATATGCGTTATCCTGCCAGGTTCCACCTATGTCTGATCCTCTTTCAAGCAAAACGAAATCACTACAATTCTTTTTTTTCAAACCAATAGCCGCGAGCAACCCTGAAAACCCTGTACCGATGATCACAGTTTCAAAATATAGAGCATCCTTTTCCGTGTTGCCGTAATTATCTGTTTCGTTTGTTGGTAACTGTGTCAGTTTCATAAATCCTTATTACTTTATAACGGTGTTGTCAGAGAAACTCTAAACAATATCTATCTTACAAGAGGCTTACGAAGTTATTGATCCCAATTCAGGAGAGTACTAACTTCGTAAGCCTCTTGTAAGACAGGTATTTAATAAGATGCTTCAATATACCTATCATTTGTATGGAGAATAATATGAGACTTTCAATTTTAATTATGGGATTAGCCGTCTGTGTCGCTATCCCTCTTAGCGCAGCGTCAATTCCCGCTTCTGGAAGTTTAACATTCGACGTAATGCGTAAAGGCAAAGATATTGGCGATCATAGTTATAAGTTTTCTGGGTCAGAGAACTCTTATTCCGTTAAAGTATCCACGAACATTGTCGTAAAAGTACCGCTTATCAAACTAACAGCATATAGCTTTCAGCATGATAGTGTTGAGACATGGAAAAACGGTAAGCTTGAAAAGTTAAATTCGACCACCAATGACGACGGCACGTCGCATAATGTGAACTCGGGCGCCAGCTCAATTTTACCTGCAAGCCTGTGGAACGAGGATATTGTGAAAAGCAAAATCCTGTTAAACACGGTGAATGGTACGAAAATGTCCATTCGTGCTGCTGATCTTGGAAATGAAGCGGTCACAACAAAAAAAGGTAAGGTCAACGCGGAGCATTACCGCATATCCGGTGAATTGGAACGCGATCTTTGGTATGATGCAAATGGCGATCTTGCGCGTGTGTCATTTAAAGCAGATGATGGCTCCACAGTGATATATATACGAAAATAGGATGTAGTCGATGCGGCTCCTTTATGTGGAAGACAATTTAAAGTTGGCGCAAAACACGTGTGCCAGCTTACAAAAGAATAGTTTTACGGTTGATGTTGTACATACAGGTGAAGATGCCATTCACGCTGTGAAATCTTATGAATATGACGCAATTATTTTAGACTTAGGCCTACCGGATATGGATGGTCTTGTCGTATTAAGTGACATCAAAAAGAATGAACCTGAAATCCCTGTTATTATTTGTACGGCCCGAGATGCATTGGATGATCGTATAAAAGGATTAAACTCTGGTTCTGACGACTATCTTGTGAAGCCATTCGATGTGTCAGAATTGATTGCCAGGATAAAAGCTGTTCTGCGCCGTCCGGGTGGAGCGTTGGGTCTGGTTTTACAAGCAGGAAATATACATTTCCACACAGTCGACCGATCTGTCAAAATTGCTGACAAGCCCGCAAAATTGTCAAAGCGCGAGCTGGATCTTTTAGAATTATTCATGCGGCGCAAAGGTCGTATCCAATCAAAAAATGCCATTGAAGACGCATTGTATGGTTTTGATGAACCCCCAACGCCGAATGCCATTGAAGTCGCTGCACATCGATTACGTAAGAAAATGATGGATTTAGGGGCAACATCAAAAATTCAAACACTGCGTGGCATTGGTTATATTCTGGAAGATGATGGTCAATGACGGTGTTTAACATTCTTTTTGGAGAACATTACTCTCTTCGCCGTAGTCTTATCATTAATATCATAATTGCACTAAGCATATGCATTGGCTTGGCAATGGTGGTTCTTATTCATGAATTTTATCAACACCTCGAAGAAAATATTGAAGATGCGCTTTATGAAGAAACCAAAGAGATAATCGGTCAGATTGACCCTACGTTAGATACATACGGGTTAGATCAAAATGCGAAGCGGTTTAATGGTGTGCATGGTTTGTATCGATATACGGTGTTCGACGCTGTGGGTGCGACGATTATTGGTGGCGAAACATCCCCTGAAATTCAGTCGCAAATGCTTGCATTAAAACTTGGCCGCCCAATGAAAATATCATTACTGGGTGAACGCTTGGGGGTTGGTTTACGTGCCAAGATAGACAATAGAGATTTCCTTGTTTTGGCCTCGACCTATCCAAAAGGAACTGAAAAGACGAAGTATCAAAAACTTATTTATGAAATTAAAGAAGAAATCATCTGGGTCGCGTTGGGTATATTAATGATTTTGGCGGCGGCCATATTTGCAACAAGAAGGGCGTTAAGCCCGCTGACGTCGATACAAGAACAAGCGCAGTTAATCGGGCCAACCGCGACGACAAAGCAACTATCAACTGAACGCCTGCCAGCGGAATTGGTGCCATTAATTACATCGGTGAACGGTGCTTTTGAGCGCCTTGAAAAAGGCTATCAGGCACAACGTGATTTTTCGTCTAATGTGGCCCATGAAATCAGAACACCATTGGCGGTTCTGCGATCCAGTATTGATAGAATTGATAACCCTGAGGTCAAAGAGACAATCCGAGAAGATGTTCTACGTTTGGATCGAATGTTTGAACAAATGATTGATTTATCTCGTGCGGATGCCTTGGCACAAACAACACATGAGCCATTGGACTTGCACCAGCTTGTTGTAGATTTAGCAATAGACATGAGTGCAGATGCTTTGAAAGACGGAAAATCTTTGGCCGTCATCGGGGCCGCAAATTGCATTGTTGTTGGGAATAAAGGGGCAATAACGGTTGCAATTGGAAATCTGGTGCGCAATGCGCTTATTTATTCCCCGATTGATACAGAAGTTGAAATAGAAGTTACGGTAAATCCGCCGAGTATCCGGGTCTTGGATCGTGGTGACGGGATCAGTGATGCACAAAAACAAACATTGTTTGAACGTTTCCAAAGAGGTGCTGCGTCCAATGACAACGTTTCTGGTTCTGGTATTGGATTGGCAATTGTTAAGTCTGTAGCGGATGCGCATAACGCCAGTATCGAAATTCACGACCGGCAAGGTGGTGGCAGCATTTTTGAACTAATCTTCCAATCGGGCAATAAATCATAATTCCTGTAAGTCTTTTGTAAGCCGAGCAGCCCCATATACATGTTGAAAGCATATGAAGGCATGCATGAGGCACGATATGAAAATAGAGTTTTTAGATATAGACCATCCGAAAAAAGATTTGGTGCAAGCCCATATCCAAAAAGTATACCAAGATACTTTCGGTGCTAAGATCACAAGTTTTGCTCCATTATTGGTGAGCGTAGAAAAATTAGACGGTGAAATCGTTTGTGCAGGTGGCATTCGAACTGCACAGGACGGCTTTTTCTCTGACACATACCTTGATTGCGATTTAAATGAAGCAATTCAAATCATTGATGGCACGGATACCCACGCAAATGAGATTATGGAGGTTGTTTCAGTCGCCTCAACCACTCCATTCCCGGTTTTACCTATGCTTGATGCAATGATTGCATGGGGGCGTGAACAAGGAATGACATGTGGCGTTTTCACAGCAACCGGGCCTCTTCGGAAACTTTTAAAACACACAAAGATGCCTTTTAAAGAGCTTTGTAAAGCGGATGCGCTGCGTGTTAATAATCCAGAAAACTGGGGAACATATTACCAAACTGATCCAGTGGTCTGTGTATTCAATGAAGCTTTAAATACACAAAGAAACTTATCCCCCCGAGCCAAATCACAGATTACACCTGTGACTAAAATTGCGAACGTAAGCTGATGCACGCTGTTTTCGATGCTTTAGAACATCATGCCAAAGCACGTCCTGATGCGATTGCTTTTCAAGACGATAAAACCTCAGTCACTTGGTCCGAACTAGTTGATCGTGTGGTTAACCTATCTGCCAAGCTTGCCGATGCCCCCATGACCATCGGTATAGCCTTGGCAGGTGGTGTTGATTACGTCATCGCAGATCTTGCCATTACGTTAACTGGTAGACGGCAAGTTCCATTGCCGTTCTTTTTTAGCAAAGAGCAAAATGCGCATATCTTGTTTGATGCCAAAATTGGGGCTGTCATTGCGTATGATGCGGCAATGTTTGCGGCGCTTCCGCAGCTTGATGTAATTGACCCAATAGCCATAGATATTGCTGATATTCCTTTGCCAAAATACAAAGGTGGCGCAGAACGTGTTATCTACACATCTGGATCATCAGGTAAACCCAAAGGAGTTGTTATTGGTGATCGCCAATTGAATGCTTCGCTTGCAGCATTAGCCCCTATTGTTGGAGCTACTTCTGATGATAGGCATTTATCGGTATTGCCACTTCCACAGCTTCTGGAACAAATTTGCGGTGTATTCCTACCGATTTTAGCGGGCGCAGAAACAACTTTCAGATTTGAGGCGACCAAAGCTTTATTCGGTGCCCCACTTGGACCCTTTATTGAAGCATTTGAAACGATCAAACCCACGACCAGCCTTCTTGCGCCTGTCGTGTTGGGGCGCTGGGTTTCTAATTTAAAAGAAAACGGCAGGAAAGCCCCAAAAGGTTTACGTTTTGTTGCTGTGGGGGGGGCGTCTTCTTCTCCCACCCTCATCAATGAAGCGTTAAGTTTGGGGATACCGGTATGCGAAGGCTATGGGCTATCAGAATGCTGCGCCGTGGTTGCAATGAACCGTCCAGGCGAGAGTGTGACAGGTACGGTTGGTCATGTTCTGGACGGTTTGAATGTTGTAATCGAAGATGGTGAAATCACTGTTTCCGGCCCAACGGTTATGGTCGGTTACTTGAATGGCGAGGCAGCACCGGAACGCTGGTATACGGGCGATTTAGGCCACTTTGATGGTGACCGTTTGGTTATTGATGGCCGCAAAGATGCTTTGTTGGTTACTGGTTCCGGCCGCAATATTTCACCTGAATGGGTCGAACAACGGGTAAATACCGACCCCAGAATTTCCAGCTCTGCTTTGAGCATCCGCGATAGCGACGGTGCTTTGGTGCTTATCATTGCGGCAACGGTTCCCGTTGAGCCGCAGGACATTCTACCTTATCTTACTGACATACCGGAATATGCCCAACCACACGAGGTCATAATCGTATCCCGGTCTGAACCAAACTTTCTGTTTCCTGTTGGAACACCAAATAGGTTAACAGCAAAAAAATTGGTGAATACACGAGCTTCCGAAATTTTGTTTGAGGCATCCCTATCTGAAAGAACTGCATAATGAATAGCCGCAAAACCGTATTGATAACAGGTGCGGGTTCGGGAATTGGCCGTGCTTTGGCTTTGGAAGCCGCCGCGAATGGGTTTAATCTGATATTGGCGGGACGTACTAAATCCACATTGGATGAAACAGCGAATATGATCAGTACTGTAAAAGTGGTCACAATCGCTGCTGATGTCACCACACCTGCAGGTCGTGCTGATATTGTTTCAGCAACAGGCGATACCCTAGATATTCTAATTAATAATGCAGGAACTTTAACTGTCGGCCAGATCGAAGACATATCAGACGATCAAATCAGTCAGATGGTTACAACGAACCTTGTGGCACCTATGATGCTGACCCGTGACTTGCTTCCCGCTTTGACAAGATCCAAAGGCCGTATCGTTAACATAGGATCTGTTTTCGGCGACATCGCCTACCCATTTTTTGCAACCTATTCTGCAACGAAATTTGGCCTTCGCGGTTTTTCCGATGCCATACGACGCGAACTGTCAGGCAAGAATATTGGTGTTACCTACATTGCGCCACGTGCAACCAGTACCAACGCCGAGACAAAATTTGCAGCATTGATTGAGCCTCTTGATATAACGATGGATGCACCCGATGTTGTAGCAAAACAGGCCTGGGCTGCAATTCTTGCCGGTAAACGTGAAAGCTTCCCGAAAGGGAAAGAACGTTTCTTTGTCAAAGTACAGCGCCTCTTTCCATCTTTGGTCGACAAAACTGTCGGTGCGCAGGCGCGCGATCCAAAAGCAATTGCAGCTGTAAGTCCACGGTAAGGAACTTATCGGATTACACATATAAATAACAATAAGGATACCGATAATGAGCTATAATGTAATACGTGTTTCAGAAACCGCAACACGTGCCATTGATCCTAAAAATATTGCAGCTGCTCAAGCACATCTAAAGACTGATGGCTGGGCATTATTGCGAGGGTTTGATGTAGATATGCAGACATTTAGTGATCTGACATCACAATTTTGCAAGACGATCACATTTGACCCTGCACGCGAGAATACAGAAAAAAACACCCAAAAGGTTGATGCAGGTTTAGGGCCAATAGGATTGCATATTGAAAATGGAAATACACCTGTTTGTCCGGACATCGTGGCATTTTATTGCACAAAAGCCGCCTTTGAGGGCTCTCAGACAACTATATGTGATGGCCGCAAAGTGTTCGATGCGTTGGATGATAATCAAAAAGTACGCTGGTCACAAAAAATGACAGTGAAACGTCGGTTGCCCGAAGAACTTTGGAAACGTTATTTGGCCAACGAACATCCCGCTATCAGCGAACCGGAAGAAGTGACCGAAGAACATATATTACAATTTAAAGCCGCTGTTCCAAATCAGGATTTCAAACTGAATAAAGACGGCTCGTTGGATTACGAACTGCAAGTAGCACCCGTTCGCCCGTCATCACTATCCACCGGTCAGGCTTTCGCAAATGCGATCTTAGGCCCATCACACAACTATGAAGCACCTACGTATACACTTGAAGATGGTAGCACTGTTTCGAATGAAGAGATTGAAACACTACGTGATATAGCCGAAGAATGTACCGTTGAAATCAACTGGCAAGACGGTGATATCGCGATCATTGACAACAAACGCGTCATGCATGGACGTCGTGCTATAAAAGATCAGGATCGCCTATTGTTTATTGGCATGGGACGTATTTAGTTTTTCGATTTTAAACTTGGCACGAAAGTGTCTACCAAAGCTTAGTGCATCATGTGATAGATACATATGTACTTTTGCGGCATAAAATGTATTTGGCTGAATAACCGTTTTATCCGGTGAGCTCAACTGATCGACGCAACACTTTAATCTTTAACCAAAGATGGAGTGTTCAGAATGAAGTATCGTCGCCGTATATATTATTCATCGGTACAACGTGCAGAGATTTGGGATCGTTGGCAGTGTGGGGAGTCGATGAGCT
>JAJFHY010000216.1 GCA_021775375.1 Amylibacter sp.
GCATTTTGGTTGTCTTCCGCAGTAGAGAAGATTTGTGACTTCTTCGTTGGGATAGTTGTGTTGCGGTCAATAAGACGCGTAAACACGCCACCCAGGGTTTCGATGCCCAATGACAAAGGTGTGACATCCAAAAGAACAACGTCTTTAACATCGCCTTGTAAAACGCCTGCTTGAATAGCTGCGCCCATGGCTACAACTTCGTCAGGGTTAACGCCTTTGTTAGCCTCTTTACCAAAGAATTTTGAAACTTCTTCCATAACTTTAGGCATACGGGTCATACCGCCGACCAAAATCACTTCGTCAATTTCACCTTTAGAGATGCCGGCATCTTTCAATGCAGCTTCGCATGGCTTCATAGACCGTTTAATCAGATCAGCAACCAGGCCTTCCAGTTTGGCGCGCGTCAGTTTCAGCACCAAGTGTAAAGGTTGACCGCCTTTTGGGTCCATAGAAATAAAAGGTTGGTTTATTTCTGTTTGTGTTGAAGATGAAAGCTCAATTTTAGCTTTTTCGGCGGCTTCCTTCAAACGTTGAAGCGCCATTTTGTCTTTCATCAGATCAACGCCGTTTTCTTTTTTGAATTCTGCGGCCAGATACTCAACAATACGCATGTCGAAGTCTTCACCACCCAGCACTGTATCGCCGTTTGTTGATTTTACTTCAAACAAGCCTTCGTCGATTTCCAGAATTGAAACATCAAAGGTACCACCACCAAGATCATAAACCGCAATGGTTTTTGAGCCTTCTTTGTCCAAGCCATAAGCAAGGGCTGCGGCTGTTGGTTCGTTTATGATGCGTAAAACATCTAGACCGGCAATTTTACCGGCATCCTTTGTTGCCTGACGTTGGGCATCGTTAAAGTAAGCAGGTACTGTAATAACAGCTTCAGTTACATTTTCGCCCAAATAAGCTTCGGCGGTTTCTTTCATTTTTTGTAGAATGAAAGCGGAAACTTGTGATGGAGAGTATTTCTCACCGCGCACTTCAATCCATGCATCACCATTTCCACCATCAATAACATTGTATGGCAGATGGCTGAGTGATTTAGCCAATAACTTGTCGTCTTTGCGACGGCCAATTAGACGCTTTACAGCAAACAGGGTGTTTTCAGGATTGGTAACAGCCTGGCGCTTTGCGGCTTGGCCGACAAGGCGTTCATCATCTGTAAACGCTACGATTGACGGGGTAGTACGTCCCCCTTCAGAATTTTCTATTACTTTTGGCTGAGAGCCATCCATGATGGCTACACAAGAGTTTGTTGTTCCTAGGTCGATGCCTATTACTTTGCCCATTTGGTATTCCTTTCTCGGCGATAGTGGAGCTCAGGCCCAATAGCGGCACCTAAACTCGATCCCAAAAGAAACCGCTCGTCGGCTCTTTAGTACCCGTTGTATATATGTCCCGAATTTCACAACATCAACACCAGAGATGTAAGTTTTTTAAGAATTTGTTGCGCGAATAATTCAATGCTACAATTGGATCATGCGTTGGGTAAAAGACTACCGTAAATTTTTTATTAAATCAGAGTTCGAAGATGGTGGCAGGTGCTAATTTTAACTTTAATGGTTGTCAGGTTTATAAAGGGTATTTGGATAGATTCGAACAGCATGCTCTGTTAAGCGAACTACGCATGATTGTATCTAAAGCACCGCTATTTTCACCACTTACCCCTTGGGGCAAGCCGATGTCCGTTAAAATGACATCTGCCGGTAAGTATGGCTGGTATTCTGACCATAAAGGTTATCGATATATCCCAAAGCATCCAAACGGGACACATTGGCCGGAAATCCCCAGATCAATCCAGGCTATTTGGCATGATTTATGCGGAGATCAACCAAACCCAGAGTGCTGTCTTGTTAATTATTATGAAAAGAAAGCCAAAATGGGACTGCATCAGGACAAGGACGAAAAGAATTTAATGCACCCTGTTTTGTCTATTTCGTTAGGAGATGACGCGCTATTTCGCATAGGTGGGCAAAACAAAAATGACCGCACAGAATCAATCTGGTTGTCGTCTGGTGATGTTTTGGTGATGAGTGGGGCCAGTCGTCTTGCATATCATGGAATTGACAGGATCAAATACGGTAGCTCGCAACTATTGAAATCCGGCGGAAGGCTGAATTTAACTTTGCGTGTAGTTGACTAATTTACTGACGCTTACTCCAGCTTTCGGATACGTATTTACGCGTCCAATGCTCTAACATCATGCCAATAATTAGGAATACGAATGTCAGAATGATAGGATAGTTTATATCGGTAACGCGCGGATTGTAATTTATGAATGTGTATCCACGGGCCTGATCAATTGAGTGAAACAGCGGATTCCACGCAAACATCGGCAATATAAATCCAGGCAATGTACTGGCCAAAACCATTTTGCCACTAAAAATCATATTTGCACGTCGATAGAGTGTTGTGACAAGCCCGATTATTGTTGGAGCAAAGGGAGATAATGCTAGAAATAATAGGCCTATTGAAATCCCGGAAATCCACGCAACGAAAAAGCAAAACATAAATCCTTTGAAATTATAAAAAACAATAGGCTCAATAAGTGTATGCGCAATAAGAAGAACGATACCCATCGAAAAAATCTGAATATAGAGCGATGACAATGCTGCGGATATTATTACCAACAATGTAGAAACGGGTGCATGCTTTAACATAGGGTTTGTTGCGCCACCAGAGCCCGCTATTTTCAGTACCGCTTTGTTATGGGACATAAAAAGAAATATACCTGACATTAGAAAAAGTATAAAATTGCCACGTACAACGATTCCACGCATCCCAAGAACATTAATCATCACATAAAACATGGCAACTAAGACTATAGTTTGCATGACTTCTTTTAACAGCCCGCGTAAGGCATTGCCGTCTGATTGTCGAATGTCACTTACAGTAGTGTAATACAACAGCTTTAAAAAATTCCATGTGCCGATAAGAAATCTTGACATGTGCGCGTTGATCCTACTTCGAAAGGTTGCCTGGCCTTAGTCTATTGCTGACTTATTGAAATAGACATTAAGATGAATATCTCTATGAAGCAAGAAAAGCTAACTTTACCTGAAAGTTTCAAATGTCTGCAATTAATAAAAAATTATTGTTCACAGAAATGCGCCGCCTATCACTTGAGGCGGGACGCGCTATTATGGTTATTTACAAATCGGATGATTTTGAAGTGAACACAAAATCAGACGAAAGCCCGGTTACTATTGCTGATGTGACTGCAGATAAAATTATTTACAATGGACTACATAAAAGTTTTCCTGATGTTGCTATTGTAACTGAAGAGCAAAGTGACACACATACCAACAATACAAGTACGTTTTTGATTGTTGATCCTTTGGATGGAACAAAAGAGTTTATCCATAGACGCGGCGATTTTACTGTGAATATAGCATATGTCGAAAATGGAATACCGGTTATGGGCGTTGTTTATGCGCCGGCAAAAAACCGGCTATTCATAACAGATATGAGCGGAAAATCATTCGAAGAGATGGCTCCATTTGATGATAATGTTGTTGGTGAGCTAAAACCAATCCACGTAAACACACCGGACCTAAACAAGCTTATTGTTGTTGCCTCAAAATCGCACCGCGATCAGGCAACGGATGATTATATCAATAAGTATAATGTTGAAGATATGCGGAGTGCAGGCTCATCGTTGAAATTTTGCCTTGTCGCAACGGGTGAAGCGGATTTTTATCCACGTCTGGGCCGGACAATGGAATGGGATACTGCCGCAGGGCAGGCTGTATTGCAAGGAGCGGGCGGTAAAGTGGTTCGTTTTGATAATCATGAGCCTCTAACATATGGGAAAAACATCTTTGAAAATCCATTTTTTATAGCTTATGCACCGGGAATTGTTTTGCAAAATGCATGAACAACCCATAAGTATAGATCGCGACAATCGGTGTTGCATTGAAGAGTTTGTTATATTCTGGTTGTTAAGAGTATTCTTTTATGACAATCGAAAAATGAAGAAATACTGACTATTATGGCTTTAAAATGTACTATGGCCGTAAAATAACCAAAATTTTGCAATAGGAAGTTCATGTTTCAATTGTAACGGTGGTTTAACGAGTAACTTAAAGCCGCCCGAAAGAGGTAGAGTAAATGAGAAAAAAAGTAACAAAAGCGATATTTCCTGTTGCAGGCATGGGTACGCGATTTCTTCCAGCAACGAAGTCGATCCCAAAAGAAATTCTTTCATTGGTTGATCGCCCTCTTATTCAATATGCAATTGATGAAGCACGAGAAGCCGGGATTACAGAGTTTATATTTGTGACATCGCGCGGCAAAGGCGCTTTGGAGGATTATTTTGATGCCGCACCTCAGCTTGAGCAAACTTTACGCAAGAAAAATAAACATGACCTTCTGGAAGAGTTGAAAAGATCAACTATGGATAGTGGTGAAATCGTTTATGTCCGTCAAAGGGAAGCATTGGGGCTGGGACATGCTGTATGGTGTGCGCGCCGGTTGATCGCGAATGAACCATTTGCTGTGATCTTGCCGGATGATGTTATTGCAGCTGAAAAGCCATGTTTAAAGCAAATGGTTGAGGCATATGAAAATACCGGCGGCTGTATGGTTGCCGCAATGGAAGTTCCACCACACAAAGCGTCTGCATACGGCTTACTTGATGTCAAAGAAGATATGGGGTCGTTGTTGAAAATTAACGGTATGGTAGAAAAACCTGATGCAAAAGACGCACCATCTAATCTAGCTGTTATTGGGCGATACATTTTGACACCAAAGGTTTTGAACAATCTTGGTAAATTAAAAAAAGGCGCTGGTGGTGAAATTCAGCTTACAGATGCAATCGCTATGGAAGCCAAGAGCGGCAATGATGTTTATGGACTAAGGTTTGATGGGCAGCGCTACGATTGTGGTTCTAAATCAGGGTTTTTGCAGGCCACGATTGCATTTGCTCTATCACGGCCTGAACTGCACGATGAACTGATGGATTTTTTAGCAGAAACAGTGGGCTCTCGTCGCGCAGCGCAGTAAATATCCACCGATTAGAGTTTAGTAATACAACCACTTTGTGATAATGTGTAAACAACCCTGCTGGATGGCAGGGTGGCGCGCGTGCTATAAGTGATGGACTGGACGCATTGAGCGTATACGAATATTACGATCAAAATGATTGGTTGGGATGAATATCAGCGGTGAACTATGGCATGCATATAAGCTGCGCTGGAAACGTCGCAGGTTATTGTATCGTGCCATAAGAAAACGGCACCAGCTTAAATCTGTTGTTAATCGGACCGGACAAATAAATCCAGATACCATTCTCGCCGTATCAACCGTACGCAACGAAATTGTTCGCCTTCCATACTTTCTTGCGCATCACCGTAAGTTGGGTGTCGGTCACTTTTTGTTCGTTGATAACGGGAGTGATGATGGCACGATTGAATTTCTGGGCAAGCAGCCTGATGTTTCACTATGGGTTACAACCGATAGTTACAAAGAATCCCGTTTTGGTGTCGATTGGGTGACGTGGCTGCAAATGAGATATGCGCACAAACATTGGTGTCTTACCCTGGATGCAGATGAATTGTTTATTTACCCGGACTGGTTACAGCGTAATTTGAATGATCTTACCGGTTGGTTGGACATGCAGGGAACTTTGGCGATGGGTGCGCTATTGCTGGACATGTACCCTAAAGGACCAATTAGTTGTGCTGATGCAGTTTCAGGTGTTGATCCGTTTGTGACATTAGGGTGGTTTGACAGCGACAATTACACATGGGAAAGACAATCGAAATTCAGAAATATATCGATCCGTGGTGGCGCAAGGAAACGTAAATTTTTTACAAACCAGCCTGATCTGGCCCCACATATGCACAAAACGCCTCTGATTAAGTGGAACCGGTCATACGTCTATGCCAGCTCAACCCATATTGCGCTTCCACCTCGCTTAAACAATGGGTTTGACATACGTAACGACATGCCAACAGGTGTTTTGCTTCATAGTAAATTTCTAAATATTGCTATGGAAAAATCAAACGAGGAAAAACAGCGATGCGAACATTTCACACATACTGACAATTATAATTCATACTATGATCAAATTATCGCTGACCCGGATTTTTGGTATAATGGATCGGTACAATACAAAAATTGGCGTCAACTTCATGAATTTGGCTTGATGGCGGGTGGCCGTTGGTTAGATCCAAAGGCATAATCAAATAAATAACTGGAATTATGATTAAAAAAACTGCAAAGTTATAAAAACAATAAAAAGAGGCGCAATCATACATAATTTTAATTTGAAACAGATAGATTGAACAGGTTTTCAAGTTAAGTGTAGGGTTGCAATGAGGCAAATGGGCATCTGGTCGAAATATCGACTGCGGTTGGAGCGCAAGCGTAGACGCATTCGGTCTCTTAGAAAGAGGCGGGACATTGAATGTGTTATAGACCGCAGTTCGCAAACTAAGCCAAACGATATCTTTCTTTTTGCGACGCTTAGAAATGAAAAGCACCGGTTAGAATTTTTCTTAAAGTATTATCGACGCCTAGGGGTCAATCATTTCTTTTTTGTCGATAACAATTCAGATGATGGTGGTCGGGAGCTTTTGAAGAATGAATCGGATGTTTCACTCTGGACAACGACAGCCAGCTACAAGCGTGCAAACTTTGGTGTGGATTGGTTGAACGGACTTCAGTCCAAATATGCCAATGGGCATTGGTGTCTTGCGGTTGATGTGGATGAGTTTTTTGTTTACCCGCATTGCGATACACGCCCTTTGCAAGCATTAACAGATTGGTTGGACTCGTCGTCTGCTAAATCCTTTGGTGCATTGATGATTGATATGTACCCACGCGGAAACATCAGTGAAGCGTTTTGTGATGAGGGTAAAAACCCCATGAACGTATCCCCCTTCTTTGATTCCGGAAACTACTTTGTGGAACGTAACGAGAAGTATAGAAATCTTTGGATCCAAGGTGGCGTACGTCAAAGAGTATTCTTTAAAGATAAACCTGAACGGGCACCTGCTTTGAATAAGATACCGCTCGTAAAATGGTCACGGGGGTGTGTTTATGTCAGTTCAACACACAGTATTCTACCGCGTAGTTTAAACATTGTTTATGATGAATGGGGTGGACAAAAAGCATGCGGTTGCTTGATGCATACAAAATTTATCAGCACTTTTGTAGACAAGGCGACTGAAGAGTTGCAACGCAAAGAACACTACGCTGCCAGCCGGGAATATAAGGAATACGCAGCATCTAATGTGGAAATGTGGACGCGGTTTTCAACGCGCTACAAAAACTGGAAGCAGCTGGAAGATCTGGGTTTGATGTCGCGCGGAGGCTGGGCGTGAAGTTAGGTTTTATCATATTGGCGCATCGGGATCTGCATCGAACAGTACAGCTGGTACGGTTTTTAGCCAATAATGATTGCCCTGTCAGTTTGCACATTGATCAAAATACTTCTTTGGAAGAGGTGAATGAACTCATGGCGGATCTAAATCATGTTAAGAACGTGGTTTATCCGAAGCGTGAGAAATGTGGCTGGGGTCAATTTTCTATAGTTCAGGCAACCCTTAATGCTGCAGAAATTTTATTGGAAAACCATCCGGATGTAACGAATGTCTTTATGGCCAGCGGTTCTTGTTTGCCGGTACGGCCAATTAAGCAATTAAAAGCCTTTCTGGAACGACATAAAGATATTGATTTTATTGAATCTTTCTCCGAAAGAGATGAAAGGTGGGTTAAAGGCGGCCTGGATCAAGAAAGGTTTACGTTGTATTTTCCGCTTTCGTGGCGGAAATATAGGTATGCATTTGATCGGTTAATTGATTTGCAGCGGATGCTGAATGTAAACCGAGCCGTTCCGAAACACATTTCCCCACATATGGGATCCCAGTGGTGGTGTTTGACAGCCCCAACCCTTAAGAAGATTATCGAAGATCCGGACAGGCAAGAAAACGACAGATATTTTTCCAAATGCTGGATACCCGACGAGTCGTACTTTCAATCGTTAGTGCGTAATCATTCAGAGCATATAAGACCCCAGTCTTTGACATTTTCCATATTTGATGCGCAAGGGAAGCCGTTTCTTCTTTACGATGATCATTTAAATGATCTGCCTAAAACGAATGCTTTTTTTGTGCGAAAGGTTTGGCCGGGCTCGCATAAACTTTATCATCATTTATTAAAAACGAAGCGTAAGAACTTTCCATTATCAAACACGAATGAAGAAGCTTTTAACGAGATCTTTTCTAGGGCTAACGCAATAAGCACTACAGGTGGTAAAGGACAGGCTCTTCAAGGCCGTTATCCCAATAGCGCGGTGAAGAATACAAGTATGGCCCATGATGACTTTGGTGTCTTGATTGGCTTTGGATATTTATTTCAGGATTTTGTGGATTGGGCGCGTGAAGCTAAGGGTTTGAATGTCTTTCACAATATATTCAAACCGCGCCAGTTTACGTTTTACAAAAAAATCGCGTTGGCAAAAGGAAATTTAGCGGCCGATGCTAAGCTGCGAGATATGAATCCCAAAAGCTATTTATCAAATTTTTTGAAAAGCCAAAGGTCTGATAAATGCACTGCAATTATGTATGATGTCAGTGACAACCAGAAGATCATACCAGACATAACACGTGATGAATGCGCGCATTTTGTCGTTGTACAAGAGGCTTGGCTGCTTTCCGTTGCAAATAACGAGATGAAGCTAAAAGGCAAGATTATGCAGGCGAAAATTTTGCAAGCCAGAGAGCGTAAAATTTTGCAGGCGCTAAAAGAAGATAAACATGCAAGCTGCACAATATTTTCACTAGAGGAAGCACTCAACACTCCCGGTCTGGTTCTGCAGGCCGCATTACAAATACTGGATCCCGAAACTAGAGCGCAACCAACTGCTATCCCTCAATTGGTTGATACTTTAAAGCTTGATAGATTGGTTCGTAAACTGTCGAAATCTGGTGTATCAGTGAACTTCAAGCCAGGTAAGAAAAGGAAAAAGCCCCAAAAATCTGCGAAGAAAGAAATAATAAAACCGTATGTTGTTAAATAATGTCGAAAAATAAATTTAAGTATTTTGTCCTTCTCGCCAATATGAGAACGGGGTCTAATTTATTTGAGCAGAATATTAATCTGTTCGACAGTTTTTCTTGTAATGGAGAATTATTTAACCCGCATTTTGTCGGCTATCCCAAACAGGATATTTACTGTGACATGGATGTGGCTGATCGAGATCGCGATCCTAATAAATTAGTTCGTAAAATGGTTTCACAAAGCAATGAAAAGTTGCCCGGGTTCAGATTGTTTTCGGATCACGATCCACGTGTGTTGAACTATGTTTTGGAAGATGAAACATGCGCAAAAATTGTTCTCACAAGAAACCCACTGGATTCATATATTTCTCATGCAATCGCAAAAAAAACAGATCAATGGAGACTTACTGATCTGCACAAGCGTAAAACCGCACAGGTTGACTTCGATATTGTTGGGTTTAAGGCTTATGTGAATAATCTTTCTGAATTTTCTAAAAAAATCAAAAACAAACTTCAGATCACAGGGCAATCAGCTTTCCAATTGTCATATGCTGACTTGGGAAAGCTTGATGTTTTTAACGGCCTTTCAAATTTTTTGGGCAGTGATGAGAAGCTAGAGGGTCTGAAACAAAAAATAAAACGTCAAAATCCTGAAGCTTTGTCCGAAAAAGTAAAAAACTATTCTGAAATGATCGAACAGGTACGTTCCATTAATTTCCTCGATAACGGCCTTCCTGAATTTCATGAACCTGAACGGCACGCTGCAGCAAAAAACTTTATACTTGGCGATACAATTTCTCTTCTCTTCCAGCCCATAGGTGGGTTTGGAAAGTCAGCGATAGAAAACTGGATGCGCACCCACTTGTCTGAAAGTAATGGCAAGTTATTGTCAGGAATGAACCAGAAGCAGATTAATGATTGGTTAAAACAACATCAAACACGCATTGTGTTCTCTTTATTGGCTCACCCGGTAGAACGGGTACATTTAGCATTTAATGTGCATATATTCCAAACTGGTGAAAACAGTTTTCGATGGATCAGGAAGATTCTTACTGAACAATATAATGTAAAACTGCCTGATCCAGGCGTATGCGAAACGATCAATAAGGGAGCATTGGATAGCATCGGCTACGGTGTAGAAGATTATCGTCAGGCAATTAAAAAGTTCACCAAGTTCTTGAACGGCAATCTAAAAGGTCAGACACGGGCACGAATTGATCATTCTTGGGCCAGCCAGTCAGCAATATTGGATGGTTATTCAAAGCTAGTACACCCAGATTATTTATTGCGTGTTGATACCTACGAAAACCTAACTAGCATAATAGAAGATCAGCTTGGTTTATCTCAAATTGATGTTGGGGAAATCTTTCCGGAAAATGCAGCCTTCCAGTTAGCTGAGATTTATGACGACGAGTTAGAGCAACTTGTCGCGAAAGCATATACGCGTGACTATATGAATTTTGGATTTAAAGGCTGGCGGCACTAAGCCGCCTTTGATTCATTGCTTTCAATAAGAATCGAATAAATTGCCTGTTCATTCTGGTTTGATCTAAGTTTTGCGCAAACATCTTCATCGCGCAAAGTCCGTGATACCAAGGCAAGAGCCTTTAAGTGCTCTGCACCTTCTTTTTGTGGCGCCAGTAACGTAAATATCAAATCTACAGGTTGGTGATCCATTGAGCCGTAATCCAATGGTTTTTCCAAACGGGTAAACAGGCCAACAACATGATCCAAGGATTCAAATCGCGCATGTGGAATAGCTACGCCGCGACCAACACCTGTAGTTCCCAGAGATTCACGCGCATTCAGCGCCGAAAAGACGTGCGCACTGTCAATACCGTAAGCACTTGCAGCCTGCTCAGA
>JAJFHY010000217.1 GCA_021775375.1 Amylibacter sp.
AGGACATCAATGATCCGGGTGTTGCCCCTGCTGCCGGCAAAATCCCCACAAAGAAACCCAGAGCAGAGCCGATTAACGTACCGCGCCATGCATACCGGAATTCTTTTATAGCTTCAATAATACTGCGCGCACTTACGTCCACCTTAGCCATAGAAGTTCCATAGCGGTTTGTATTGATGGTCCAAAGCATTTCACCAATACCGTAAACACCAATTGCCAAAACAAGGAAACGGATACCGTGGCTAAAACCCGTTATGTCAAAGAATATCAAGCGCGGTTCGCCCGAAATAATATCAAACCCAACAGTAGCCAGAACCAAACCAATACAGATCGAAAAGATCGTTTTTGGAATATCATCGCCGCCAAGTCCCACAAACGTTGCAAAGGCCAAAAGCATCAGTGCAAAAACTTCCGGATCCCCAAAAGACAGGGCAACCGAGGCCAGCAATGGCGCAAAAGCTGTAAACATAACATTGGACATCGTACCACCAATAAATGACGCAAGGGCCGCAGTAACCAGCGCCACATGTGCCTTGCCGGAAAGTGCCATCGGTCGTCCGTCAAAGGTGGTTGCAACAGCTGTAGAGGCGCCGGGAATTCCAAGCGTAATCGATGAAATCGCCCCCCCGTACATGGCACCGTAATAGATCGCAGCCAAGAAGATCATTGGCGAGGTAGCGCCGCCCGTGTAGCTTTGTATCACAAAGGTAAAGGGCAGTAGGATTGCAACACCGTTCACGGACCCAAGTCCCGGCATCGCACCGACGAATAGACCAACCACGACACCAAGCACCGCCAAACCCAAATTGATAGGCTCCAAAGCTACTAAAATACCGTCAAATAAGGATATCAGAACGTCCATTTTACTGTCCTTTTAATCTGTTTTTATGCTGATCTTTAAATGCAGCTATCATAGGAAAATCTCATAGAGCGGGATGAACAAAGGTTCCAAATATCCCTTTGGAAGTACAATCCGCATTGCTATATCAAAGAAGAAAAAGCAAAATATTGTCATGCCAAACGAGACAGATAATGTCAGTACCCACTTATGCCGCCCCAAAAATCGCATATAATATATTAAGAAAGCCGGGATCGCACCATAAAATCCAAGCACATAGATTATAATAAGAAATCCGATTAAGCCACCACCGACAACCAACAACATACGTTTCCCGTAGTCGTCCAGAAATGGCTCTTCGGATTGTGACGGCGGTGAGGTTTGGCGATACCAGTTGATCCCGATCCAAACACAACAAACGAACATTATAAGTGACAACCAGAATGGCCAGAAACCACTTCCCGGGCCTTCTCCATCTATCAGGCCGATGTTGTCAAAGCGGGCTATGTCGGGATTCCAAGCTGGTGCTTCTCCGCTTTTCCACATGATGCAGAGTGAGAGAATTCCTAGGATAATTGCTGTTACTATTTCGGCTTTGCGCATATCGTCAAAACTCCCTTACTCTTCGCTTATAGGCGCTTATTTAATTGCGCCTGATGCTTTCAGGATCGCCGTGTGCCGATCTATTTGCACTTTCCAGTAGTCTTTCAACTCTTGACCGGACATGAACTCACCCATCAGTGATTTCTTGGTTTTGTATTGCTGCCAGTCAGCAGATGCATAAACTTTACTGAACAAGTCGGTGTAATAAGCCAGAGCGTCATCAGACATGCCCGGAGCACCAACAACGGCACGTTGCATAAAGTAACTAAAGTCGCCGCCTTTTTCTTTTAGAGTTGGCACATCTGGGAACATTGGCAAACGCTCGTCAGTGAATGCAACCAATGGAACCATGTCACCGCTTTCATAGAACCCAAGAGCTTCTGACGGGTTGTTCACAGAAGAATTCAACTGCTTACCGGCAACCTGTTTTGCGACAGCACCGCCACCTTTGTAAGGAATATACTTCATTTCCAAGCCATAGTTGCCGTTCAGGTAATCGGTGATAATGTTATCTTCCGAGTTTTTACCTGTACCGCCCATGACCCAGCCATTGCCGTCGGCTTTTGCTGTTTCCAGGAATTGCTCAAATGTGGTTATACCACTATCCTTGTGTACCCACAAAAGGAACGTATCCTCAGCCATACGGCCAACCGGTGCGAATGCCATACTATCCACTTCAAGGCCAGGTTGGCGCAATGGTGTTGTAAAGAATGAATTCAGTGTCACCATGATTGTGTGATCCGGATCCGTTGCGCCTTTTGCTGCAATCAGAGCCTCTGCGCCTGAACCACCTGATTTATTGGTTGGAACCAGCGGGCGGTTAGAAAGGTTTTCCTTTTCCACGATTGCTTGCATGAGACGGGCCATCTTATCGGCACCACCGCCTTTACCTGCCATGATAATAAAATCGATTGGCTTAGTCGGTTCAAAAGCAGCAGCAGCTGACGACAGCATTCCTGTCATTACCGTTGCCCCAACAAGCCCTATAAATAATCGTTTCGTAAAAGTCATCTTATCCTCCCTTGGATTGATTGTAATTTACACGCGCATTACGCGCAGAGTTTCTATTTATGTATTTCGGTCCTTTTTAATCTTCCTCCTTTTTCAGTATACTGGCCTTTTGTTTCTCTCTTCAGTGAACCAAAATGACCGGCATATTTGCATGATCGACAATATATTGAGTATTGCCTCCAAATAACACTTCCCGTTCATGGCTATCGCCATATGCACCCATGACCAATAAATCGGCACCAAGTTTTTTGCTTAAGGCCAATAAGTCTTTTGCCACAATCCTTGATGGTTTGAACATTTCAACTTTTGCATTGACGCCCCAATGAAACAGATACTCGACCAAATCTTCAACAGAAGGTGTATTGGGTTCTGCACCGGCTGACAGAATTGTAATATTGTCAGCCTGCGAAATAATCGATTTCGACATTGCAACCGCACGCGTTGCCTCTAACGACCCATTCCATGCAATGGTTATATTCTTCCCAATCACATCGGGTGGATTATCTTGCAGCGGGCACATCAAAACAGGGCGAGCAGTGTGGAACAAGGCAGCCTTTAAAGTATTCGTTCCCAAATTAAGATCTTTGTCTGGCTGGGCAACGGCAATTACGCTGGCTAACCGACCATGGTGCCGAATAACATCCACCTGGCGTCCTGCCTCTTCGGTATATTCAGCCGTGGCGGTTTTTCCTTCAGATACGTTTGACATATCAAGATTAAATGCCTTGCAAAGCGCGGTAACTTGTTCGCGCAACCCAATTCCCTCTTGATCTGCCAAATTATCAAACTGCGCCAACATTTGTTTTTGCATTACTTTTGGAATTGAAACGCCGAATGGCATCAGATCTTTTGGGCGTGGACGGCAGCGGGATATTTCAACATGTACTTTCATTCTGCGTGCCAAAGCTGCTGCATGCGCAATAACATTGTCGCCTTTGCCATCTCCGCGTATTGGTACTAAAATTTTTCTCATCGTCGTATCTCTCTTTAAAACAAACCGTCGATCTGGCCTTCGTCATTAAATGGGATATCAAGCTTCATCACAATTTCCCGAATAGAATGTTTCTTCGCTTCGCGGGCAATTTGGATATCGGTATTGAATGACATTATTCTTAATTCCCTAAGCTGTCTTTAATATTCAACCCAATCGCTGCGGCCCATTCGGCAGCAGGTTGTTTTGATTCATTTTCCGGTTTCACACGTTTCACTAAGATACGCCCACCGATACATTGTATCGTCACGCCTTCTTCTGAAATCGCCATAACACGCCCTGAAACACCGTCGCCGGGAACGCGCACACTGTCATATATCCTTACTTCAGTACCATTAATTGTTGTCCATGCACCAGGTGCGGGGTTGGTCCCGCGAATTAGATTGTACACCTGCACCACTGGCTTGTTCCAATCAATATGCGCATGTTTTTTTGTACAACGGCGCTCATAGCTTGCTTGCGCTTCGTCAGCCACAATCCGGGGTGGATTGCCCGTACGGAATAAATCACAGACCTGCAGGACTGAACTTACAGCAGATGGATAAATCTTTTTAAAATAGAGGTCGATTACCGTATCATTTGCATCAATCGGACATTCCCACTGTAGCAGGCTGTCGCCTTCATCCAATCCATCAGAAGGATAAAACCAGCTGTAGCCGGATTTTGTATCACCCATAATAATCGGCCAGTTCACAGCTGAAGGCCCACGATACTTTGGCAGAAGACTGGGATGAAAACAGATGGAGCCCAATTTTGGAGTATCGCGCGCCTCTTCAGGCACAAATACATTCACAAATGCCATAACCATCAAGTCAGCATTAAAAGAAGCCAATGTGGTCAATGTTTCTTGATCATTGAAATTGGCAGGCTGCTGAACCGGCAAGCCTTTTTCCAATGCGAATTCCTTGATGGGATCAACTGGTTTACCTTCTTTATCCGGCTCGCAGTAAACAGCCACCAACTCATCGGTGCCGGTTTCCAGCAGCTTGGCCAGAACATCCTTTCCAAACGCCTGTTGTCCCATCACAATCAGTCGCATTATTTCATATCTCCTACCGCTCCGGATCCAATAACCCGATCCAATTCATCGCCGGAATAACCCAGCACGTCTTCCAGTATCTCTTTGGTATGCTCACCCAGCAGCGGCGAGCGTTCCACTTCAACAGCGCTATCCGATAGTTTAATCGGGCAGCCCACTGATAGGTACTCGCCGCGCTCAGGGTGAGGCACTTTCACGAGCGTACCCGTGGCATACAGACCTTCGTCTTCTGCAATTTCTTTCATTGATAGGATTGGACCAACAGGTATATTCACCGGATTGCAGATGTCCATCACTTCAAATTTTGTTTTGGTCATTGTCCATTGTTCGATACGGTCAAATATCTGGTTCAGTTTATCCAAACGCTCTAATGGCTTGGCGTATCCTTCGGCGGTTTTCCAATCCGGCTCGCCGATTACGTCACACACGTTACCCCAGGCTGCAGCCTGCATGATAAAATACGTATAGGCGTTGGGATCTTGTTCCCAGCCTTTACATTTCAAAATACGACCCGGTTGTCCGCCACCACTGTCATTACCGGCACGCGGAACAGCATCACCAAATGGAATACCTTCCCCAAATTGTGAATATTCTTCAAGCGGGCCACTTGCCAATCGTTGTTGGTCACGAAGCTTTACCCGTGCCAAATTCAAAACAGAATCCTGCATCGCGGAGGTAACTTTCTGGCCGCGTCCGGATTTTTCACGTTGGAACAAAGCCGTCACAATACCAAGGCACAGATGCAAACCTGTACCGGAATCGCCAATTTGCGCGCCTGTCACCATAGGCAGGCCGTCGTGAAAACCAGTTGTCGAAGCAGACCCGCCGGCACATTGTGCTATGTTTTCATAAACCTTACATTCCTGATATTTACCCGGACCGAACCCTTTTATCGACGCCATAATGATGCGCGGATTGATTTCCTGAATACGTTCCCAAGTGAACCCCATACGGTCCAAAGCGCCCGGAGCAAAATTTTCGACAAGTACATCACATTCTTCAATCATACGGGTTAAAACTTCTTTGCCCGTCTCATTCTTAGAATTTAG
>JAJFHY010000218.1 GCA_021775375.1 Amylibacter sp.
TTCTGTGCCTGCCAATCGCCAAATATTCCACGCATGTACGACGTTGATGCTTCTGCACCTTCGATTAACACGCTCTCATATCCGATGGCCTGCTGTTGCGCGTAGATAGACCCAACATCATCGCGCATAGATTCGCTGGAAATTTGCATATAGCCGACAGGATGATAAGAAAGTCCTTCAGGATCACTTTCCCAGACATCGACTGAATGGGCCATAAGGCGGCGCATGGCCGGTTGAAAATAATTGTTGCGCACGACTCCGCATGCAATTCCCGACGCACCGGCTGCAATACCGGTTTTATCAATGACAACCACCCGACCGGCAACAGTTTCGCCCTTTTCGGTAAGACGTTGCGCCAACCTCCAAGCAGTAGACAAACCATGAATCCCAGCACCAACTATAAGGTATTCGACATGGGTTGGCATAGCCATATTGATTTCCTCCAAAAGCGCCCAGGGGTTTTGACAATTCCAATGCACACCCCCACAATGATCCTAAATACAGAAACCACCGTAAATCAACCATTTTTGAACCAATCTGACAAAATAAGTGGAATTACGCATAATTGGAATAGTTTTGGTATAGTAAATGAGCGACGTAAACAAAAATCCCCCCAGTAAGCGTCAAGGTGCCGCTGAAATATCATTGCATTTGAGAAACGAAATTCAGAAAGGGAATCTGCAATTTCACGACAAACTACCCTCTGAACGGAGTATGGCAGAATACTACGATGTTGCTCGCGGAACGGTGCGCGAAGCATTGGCACGGCTCGAGGATGAAAAATTTGTCGAAACCCGGCCTGGAAGTGGCACATATATCGTGCACAAAAGCAATGATACCGTCTTATCACCAATTGATGACGCCAACCCTCTAGAGCTGATTGACGCACGATTTGCGCTTGAACCTCATATTTGCCGTTTGGCAGTTTTACATGGGCGAATACAGGAATTCGACCGCTTGGAGGCACTGTGTGATCGCATGGAAGCAAATCGAATTGACCCGTCTTCATTCGCTGAATTTGATACAGAATTTCACAAAGTTTTGTCCAAAACTACAGGTAATAAACTACTTATATGGATGATATCTCAGATTACAGCACTACGTGGTCAGAGCGATTGGCAACGCATGCGACAACTGACTTTAGATACTAAAATCATCGCAGAGTACAACAGGCAACACCGTCAAATAGTCAAGGCTATCCGGACCCGTGAACCGGAAGCGGCCGCAAATCTGATGAAAGACCATTTGGAAACAGCGCGGCTGTCTTTGACCAGGGCGGCGGAAACCTGATCAGGTTTTAGCCGATGTCTGAAGCCAATTAATATAGACCCGTTCAGCCATTTCGTTAAACTTGGTCATCTGCCGCTCACAATCAATGGCGAGTTTACGCACCCCATCCGGCCCCATCTCATTTTGCAACGCATCAGAATATTCGGGAATATCTGCCCAGTTTGTTACAGTGTCAGGTTCAACTTCCAAATGAAATTGTAATGAATATGCGCGTGTATTCCAGCGCATCGCCTGGAATTTACATGCAGGAGAAGTTGCAAGACATTGGGCACCAGGGGGCATATCTGTGACCTCGGCACTGTGCCATTGCAGCGTCTTGAAACTCTCGGGTAACCCGTCAAACAGAATTCCGCTGGCACCTGTTTCAGTCAACTGGACATCCATTACGCCGATTTCAGGTGTTTCAGATTTGCCAACTTTACCACCCAAAGCTTCCGCTAAAAGTTGATGCCCAAGGCACAGGCCTAAATAGGGCAAACCATATTCTGTTACAGCTTTGTGAATAAAGGATTTTTCTGCTTCTAGCCAAGGGTGTTGATCTACTTGCCAAACGTCCATTGGTCCGCCCATAACCCAGAGCGCGTCATAGCCGGAAATTTCTGGCAAAGGTTCCCCCAGATTCAGGTTCACAGCATCCCAACTATGACCGTCCTCCGCAAGAAACCGGCGAAACACTCCAGGGTGTTCAACAACGGCATGTTGTAAAACTAAGATGTGCATGGCGGTATCCTCTCGTTTGTTAAATGTGCTGGCAAAATGCTATCCATATATCCTTTCTCTGGATTTGGACGGTGCCTCGCCAAAATGTTTACGGTAAGTCGTAGAGAAATGTGATGAATTGTCAAAGCCCGTCGCAAGCGCAATTTCGGTCAGCGGCAACGAAGATCTTCTTAGAAGGTTCTTAGCTTTTTCCAAGCGCATAACCCGATAATATCCCATCGTGCTTTGGCCCAATTTGTCAGAAAATAATCTATTTAACTGGCGCCCTGACACACCAGTGACAGACGCAATTTGAAGTAGTGTCAAAGGGTCGGCAATATGGATTTCCATCACCTTGACCGCGTCCAGAACCGTTGCGTTTGTGGTTCCGATCCTGTCCACCATTCCGCCCCGCTGGTGACCGCCCGACGGGCGGATGTCTGTATGCAAGAACCAGTCACTGACCAGTTGCGCGAAACGCGTGCCGTGATCCTGACCAATCAGGGCGTACATCATATCCATCGGTGCTGTGCCACCAGCACAGGTAACCCTGTTGCAATCAACTACAAATAGCGTTTGTTCCAGTGCCAGATCGGGCGATATTTCAGCCAATGTTTCTGCATATTCCCAATGAACTGTCATGCGCCGCCCGGCCATCACACCCGCTTTTACAAGTATGACTGGACCACCAGACACCCCCCCAAGCATCGGGCAAGACCGCGCCATACGCGATATCCAGTTCAAAACGTGCGTATCAGCAAAGGCCGCCGGATTGTCACCGGCAATGACCAACAGTAAATCAAGCGCAGGCTGATCCTCAATTTGCGCATCCGCTTCTATGAAAGCAGAGCCGGAACTTGGAACTATTCGACCCTGCGTGGTAATATTAATAATTTCATAAAGTGTTTGCCGCGCCAACAGATTTGCTATCCGTAGAGGCTCTACAGTAGATGCATAAGACATGATTGCAAAACCGGGTAACGGAAGGATGCCGATTCGCTTTACCGGAGTCATTGTACCAATACTGTCCATTTTTATAATATATAAGGCCATTATAGAAAAGTATAGGGTAGATTAGTAGACGAACGTTGTTTAACAAGGTTGTCATGCGTTACTCGACGCTCAAATTATTTACTCTGGCTTTAACTGGCAACAAGGGCTGGATATCTTTCTGGCGTGAACCGGATCCAAAAGTTGGATATGATGTCTTCATCGTAGGCGGTGGAGGGCGGTGTCATCCTTGCCATCCATACGGAAGCTGTGTTCCTGCACCCTGATCTGATACACGCACCATGACGGGAAGATGCTATGTGTACAAAGGTCTGTTGTGCAGGCCTTAGCTTCGCACAATACGAACGTCTGCCTTCAGCCGCTATATTTTTGTTGATTGGGCTCTCTGGCTGCTAAATCAATAGCTTTTTTCTGAGTTTGGCATCGCACGGCGTCTGAGAACGCATCCATCCATGTGTCGATGGCCGGTTCAGAGAAAAAGCCTAAATGCGAAGATTCGACAACCAGCATGTCTGAATCTTCCGCCAATAGCGGCCGCCAGATATCGTATCGTTGATCTTGTGCATGAAAAATAGCAAGACAACGCCCATCGTAGGGTTCAGCAATGTATGCCCGCGCTAATTTGCGGGCCATAAACCAGAATGCGGGCCACCGGTTTTTGGGGACGAGCATCCGGGTTAAAGGCGACGGGTGTCGCCCATAAAGATCAAGGCAGTGATAGGTTAGACTTTGCCAAAACTGAAGACGACGAAGTTCTTGTCGCACTCTATGTGCTACCAGACCTAATTCGGTTCTCGGCTCCACAATAATTCTTTGTAACTTCCTACGAACCCAGGCTGCTAAAGGTGGGCGTACAAAACCCGGAGATTTTGCCACCTTTCCGTCCACGTTATCGCGGAACCGGACAGGTGCCATTGGATCAAGTAGAAAAAGAAGTTCAACTTCATCGCCCTGATCGCGCAACTGACTGGCAATTTCCAACGCGATTAAGCCACCTAACGAATAACCCCCAATCCGGTAGGGTCCGGTTTTTTGAATTGCGCGGATTTCTTCGATTTGAGCGGCGGCAAGTTCAAGAATAGAGTTTGCATTCACAAAACCACGCCCATGCGCCCATTGAACAATCGCATAGAGCGGACAATCCGCCCGCCATAGCCCTTCATGCCCAATCTTACGGTCGATATTGCTGAAAAATAGCGGAGCACCGGTGCCTGCTTCAACAACTGGAAAAACTGTGCGCGTATTTGATAGGTCAACCGGTTGAAAACGCGCGCGTTCGACCAGCTTTGCGAAGTCTCGCAGCCGTGGAGCTTTCCATATTATTTCGGGGTCGAATTTTGCACCCATCGCCTTTTCGACATCCATCATCATGGCGATGGCAGAAAGCGAGTCACCACCTTCGGTGAAAAAATGCGTATCAAGCGAAACGGTACTGACCCCAAGCGCTTTTGCCCAAATTACCGTCAATCGCGCTTCTGTATCGGTCAGCTCTAGAGAATGGGCATAACTTGGTTTGTTATTATCGCCCGCGGCACCGGTCATAGCGGTGCGGATCGCTTTGCGATCGACCTTGCCATTTGCGGTCAAAGGCAGTTTTCCCATTACTATCAGTCTTGATGGAACCATCGCGGCCGGAAGTTTCTGGCGCAATGTTTCTTGCAGTTTTTCAAAAGGGATTGTTTCTCCGGGCAACCATACAACAGCTGCGCAAAGCCCTTTGGCCCCTGCTGCGAGTTGAAACCATGTGGCGGCCGTCTGTGCGATGCCGGGGATTGCCAGCAATGATAATTCAACTTCTTTTGGTTCAATACGGATGCCGCGGATTTTAAGTTGATCATCGATGCGGCCGTGGTAATGAATGATACCTTTTTTATCCCGGGAAACCAGATCACCTGTTCGGTAATACCGGATCCGGTCATGCCCAAGCGTCACAAACTTTTCCGCAGTCAAAACAGGGTTTCCCCGGTATCCCCTTGCCAATCCCGAGCCTCCAATCAGTAGCTCGCCCGTTTCCCCGTCGGGTACAGACGCGTCGGTCTCGTTTACGACTACGGCCAAACAGCGCGGCAATGGTTTTCCGATTGGCGCGGATATCTCCGCGGCACCCGCGGTAGAAACGCGTGGTTGGCCACCCAGCCGATGCCCTGTCACCCATACCGTCGTTTCAGTCGGCCCGTAGAGGTTCCATACAGTCCCGGCAATCTTAGTCAGACGTGCTGCAAGTGCCGGCAAAACGGCCTCTCCGGTAGTAATTGCAACTCTGAAATAAGGAATTTCGGCATCAGCATCCAGCATGACAGACCAACTTGATGGGCCAAGCTGCATAACAGTTACATGATTGTCCTTCAGGTCACTAAACATCGCCTTTGGGTCGTTAAGCAGTGCGCGATCTCTGAGTAATATACTTCCACCGGTAATCAGCGGGAGGAAGATTTCGACTACCGAGATGTCGAATGCGATCGTAGCAATTGCCAGATACCTGTCGTCTTGACTGAACTCTAATATCTCTTGCGACGCTTGAAGAAGGTGCAGAACCTGGCGGTGCTCGACTTCAACGCCTTTTGGCTCACCCGTGCTGCCCGATGTAAATAGAACATAGGCCAGTCCTTCGCCGCCATTGGCACACGCGGGTTCAATCCGACCTTGTCCAGCCGCAATCAATTCGTTCAACCGGACTGACAGTGGTCGGTCTTCGACATTGGGCGACGCATTTAGCTGTGCAAGCAGATTGGCCTCGCCCACGACAAGTTTGCACGCCGCCACATCCCGAATGCGCCGCGCGCGTTCCGGCGGTTCGTCAGGATCGATAGGAACGTATGCATAGCCGCACCAGAGTATAGCCAAAAGTATGGCAACCATGTCCCCGTCACGCGGAAGAGCAACTGCGATTGTTGAATCCGATGGCAGCCCATAGGCGCTAATGCCCCGAACGTATTCATGCGCCCGTTCGCGAAGATCATTATATGTCCATGTCCGATCGCAAACGATGGCAATGGCGTCGGGTGTTTTCTGAGCTTGGCGATCAAACAGTGCGGCCAAATTATCGTCAAAACCGTTTTGTGAGATAGATGCCAATGAAAACGATGTCATGGGCTTATCCCGGAAATACGCGACGACAGAATCGGAGAAAATGATTTGTCAGGTTCCCAGTGATACAGGCCACGGACGGATGTATGAGAGCCATGAGATGACACTTGGTAGTCATTCGCCATTGCTTTGACAAACGTTGCTCCGAAATTGACTGAAAAGGCTGCGAAGGGGCATTGATGCTTGTCTGTGCCAAACGGTGAATACAGTTCGGGTCCGGGCATATCTTCGAGAAATCGCCCCGGATCGAAATCGAAAGGTCGATCATGGGCATCGGGTAGCTTGTGCGATTCCCAGATGCAAAAGCGCAACATGGCCCCTTTTGGAAACAGGTAACCATCCACCACAAAGTCGCGTTTAACGCGTCGTACAAGGCGTTCGGATTGCTCCAGTCTCAAAGCTTCCATTACGAAAGCTTCGGCCACTGGCCCGCCATCATTCTCGTCGGCAATCCTGTCTGTCCAATCCGAGTTCATCGCTGCAAACCAACAGAGCCATCGCAGGAATGCCGTCGTATCGTACCGACCCATCTCGACCATATATATCAAATTTCCCATCATGACGTCATCGATCGGGCCCTGTGCCTGCATTTTTCTCATCAGGCTGTTCTTGCATTGATTGGATTCTTCTACAGATGCGTTTCGTAGTATTTCAGCAATACTCGACAAAGCCTTCTTTTGGCGCAAACCGGGTGCCCAAACCAACCCGTTCCCGCCAAGTTCTTGATACGCCGCACACAGTTTTCTGCCATGTTCTGACTGCGGATCAATACCAAATACAAAACGTGTCAATCCGTCGAAAACCAAATTGGAAAAACACAAGTAGAGGGCCTCGAAAGGAATGGGCGTTCGCCCGAATTGCGTGACCAGACCTGCCAGCAATTTACGTGTATCATGCGCGAGCGCAACAAACGCCCCGGAGAAATCTGTTGATTTGAGTGCCAGACCTAATTGCGACCGGTATTTGCGATGTACCTCGCCTTCCATCTGCCGCAATAAGCCTTCCGCAAAAAGTGGCGTTGTGTCGATTGTGACAGGTTGCAAGTCTGCTTCGTGTTGCCGCATGATCTCACGACAGCGCGGTAGACCAACAACATAAATCCAAAACGCGTCCCAAGCATGCCCCTTGAATATCGGGCCGTCTTCTGTTGATTTTCTTATGATCGAAAGCCTGTCTGCGGCCTCAATTTCGTCCAGTCTGATATTCATATCACCGGGGGGAAGCGGGCGTCGACGAATGAGTGACACCAATTTCGCGCGCGTCAAAATAGTTTTAATACCTTTTTTGCGATTCACTCTATCACTACGAAATCTCATACCCTAGAAGTTCTCCTTGAGACTTCAGGTTATCAGAGCAAGCAGTTGAGAAGCAAGATTAATATCCGTTTGAATACCGCGACATAGGTGCTGGTGCTTAATAGAAGTATGGTCTTTGCAAAGGTCCGTGCGCCCTCATATTGGACATATTCCAATCTCGTATCGCATCAGATCTTGTCTAACGTCTGCACCTATGGGGCACAATTACAAACCGCAAACGACCCTTCACAAACAATCAAACAAATGGCCTGGTGTTCCTGCGTGACGCGCAATAGCCAGCTTTTTCATCAGGCAAAACATCATCGCCTGATTTGATGTGACAACGGGTTTGCCAAGTGTCGCTTCGACCCGTTCGATCACCTCTACTGATCGCATATCCGTACATGACAGAACGATGGCTTGTGCATCTGGATGATCAGCCCGTACTGCCAGTTCGTAAACTTCATCGGGCGTCAGTTCGCCCTGCCCATAATTCCCAAGTGCGAGACCTACACCAGCACAGTTCACGGTTTTAATTTCCTCTGAGGCCATAAACGCCATTGCCTGTTTATTGATCTCACTCAGATAAGGAGAAGCAAACCCGACTTTTGACGCACCCAATGCTTTGATTGCGGTGATTAAAGAACCTGCTGCGGTCAATGATACAGCATTGGACTTTGATTTGATCTTTTCGGCAAGGTCTGCATCAAAACTTGGCCCATGGGCTAAAGTTGCAGAAGTGCACCCGTATAAGACGACATCAGGCCTGACACCGGAAATCAGATGCAGCGCATCGGTAATATCCGATGCGCCCATGTCCGCCATTTGATCCGAGCCCGGTATTTCGTCAACATCATATCCACCTAAACGGGCAAAATGTACTGAGGAGTTAGGGGGCCGTAACAATTCCATATCCGGTTCAAGATTACAGTTGGTAAATGGCACCAATACGCCGATTTTGATACCTGTGCGTGCCTGTGTTGTCATGTCATCACCTCCTTCAAGATGCTTGTGACCTGTTCCATAATCTTCGCGCTGCAAACTGTTGCACGGTTGAGACTTCACAATTTTGCAGTGTTTCGCCTAGAGAACAGCAATTGCGAAGACTTTATATTTGCAACAAGTTTCTGCTTTCACCGAAATCACTACGATCCTTAGTACCCTCTTTTTGGGTTAACTATATTGTTTAGTGGTTTCCCATTCCGATACCGTTTCAGATTTTCTGAAAACAACACGACCGACTTCAGATCCCAGCCATTGTAGACTGAAGAGCAATGCGGGGTGATAATGACATTGTCATAATCCCAAAGCGGATTGTCCTTCGGTAATGGCTCTATGCTAAATACATCCAGTGCAGCACCGCGAATGGCACCTGTGGCCAAGGCAGTGGTAATGGCCGCTTCATTTATAACCCCGCCGCGTGATACGTCGATGACAACCGCTTCAGGTTTCATGGCATCGAAGGCATTCGCACCCACCAACCCACGTGTGCTACCCAGAAGCGGTACGCAGATTACAATGAAGTCCGCTTGTCCCCACAAATCAGGTAGCGCATCAATGTCAAATACCTGATCTACATCCGGTGTATCCTTGGGACGCGCCCTAACCCCAATTGTTTTCAGGCCCATTGCTTTGCAGCGCATGGCCACCGCTTCGCCTGTTTTGCCAAGCCCGATGATTAGCACCGTTTTGCCGTCAATCGGTTCCACCTCGCCCGCAATCCATTCATGTCTGACTTGCGCCGCACGGAAATTCGGCAAGCCCAGACTGAAATACAACATCGCACCAAGAGCGTATTGCGCCATCATATCGGCGGCCACACCTGCCGCGTTTGTTACGGTTAGCCGGTCCACATCCCAAGGATGCATATGATCGGTTCCCGATCCACCCACCGATACCCATTTAACCGTATCAGCCTCAATCAGTGCCTGTCTGGGGTAAACCATTGAAGCATTGAAACGCACAGAATAGACCACATCAGCCCTGGTCGCTGTGAGCATAGCAGGCAATGCTTCGTAACTATTGCAAGTATGGATTGTGATATCCGGGTGTTGTGCTTCAAGGACATCACGCGATGCTTTCGGATTGTCCGTATGAAGTATAACAACAGGCGATTTCATCACATGTCCTTTATTGAAATTATCATTATATTAAAGACCTTTTATGGTGCATCATATATCAATGCCGCCAAATCCGAAAACCGGCTTTCGGGCTCCAAGAAACCCATCACTGAAGCAACGATTTTTTCAGCTCGGTCAGGCCCGATTGACGGGGTTGCAAATTCCATGAATTTCGCAATGATTTCGTCTTCATCCATAGGTGCTTCGGGGCCGCCTCGCGCGTGGGTATCTCCAGAATCCAACACCTGCCCGTCGTTCAGCGTGATTTGAACATCAGCCCAGCGCCCAATAGGAAAACGAGACGAATGCCTTGCGGCTTCGGATATATCGATGCGTTTCAATATCTGAGCCACCAGTGGGTCACGCAACCCGCCTTGAGAGATATGTTCAAGCCCAATACGGCCATAAGCTGCCATTGTTGCGACAGCAAAGCCCAGGCTGTATTGCGCTTTCGATGTTGTGTCGGGCATGGCTGGAAACAAACAGGCTGCTTCGTGAAAGCTGTTGATCTGAATGTGTTTAATATCGTGATGCGTGATACCGTGGTGCAATATCAACGCCCGAACCGCATCGATGGCTGCATGCGCCCAGCGGCAAATCGGATAAGGTTTGATATATTGGCGTTCCATTTGCCAAAAGTGACCCAGATCATCCCAATTTTGTGCCACTTCATCCGCTTCCAGTGTTATTGCAGGGGCACCGGTAAATCCTTTTTCGGCCAGTATCGCTGATGATATGCCAACCATTGCCCCCCAGCCCGACCCGTCATGCAGCATAGTCGGATTCGCAATCTCTCGCATCATTTGACTGCGTGGCCCGTGGTATTCGGCAATCCCCATAGCATGACGCATTTGATCATCACTCATTCTGCACAATCGCGCCGCCATTGCAACAACGCCCAGTGCATTCCATGCCCCCGACGTATGATAATCGCTGACAGTATCATGCAAAGAAATACCAGCACGACCAGCCACTTCGTACCCGACAATAACTGCGGCCAACGCTTCTGCACCACTAAAATCAGGTATCGTTTCAGCCAAAGCCGCAAGTGCCGGAACTACCACTACACCGATATGACCTTTGGATGGATTATAGCCGTCATGTCCATCCAGATTATCTGTTTGCGATGCAGCTGCAAAAGCAGCACCCGCAACACTAACACTACGACCATCAAACATCATCCGCGCAGATGTTGACGGATCACTTGACCCATAAAGCATACAGGCAGTATCCCGTGCAATACGCCCCGCGTCCATTGGCCCTGCCCCTATTGTGATCCCCAAGGTATCCAGCAAAAACAGCGCTGCCTTACGTTTTGCTGGCTTTGGCATATCATCAGGAGACACTCGCAACGCAAATTCCGCAACTTTCGTGAAACTATTTGGCATATATCTGCTTTCGATTGCTGCATTAATTATCCCAACACGATTACTGAATAATCTTTCGACTTCAAATTATTATTGCAACAGGTTCTGAAGTTATTGTTTTTACGTTCAAAACCCTCCGTTCAGCAAAAGCAGTTGAACAACCGACCTGTCCGTCAGCACCAATTCTGCCCAATAGGCGCTGACCTCAGACAGGTGGGATCAAGTTTTCTCTGATAATTTCATTCACTGCGCCGATGCATGATAATCCATGTATGTACGCTGTGTGGCAATATGATCCGCCAGATATTTGGCGTCATGCCAAACACCCCAGATAAAGGAAGAGCCCCGTCGCGACTGCCATGGCAAACCCAGGAAATAAATTCCGGGCTCAGTTGAAACACCGCGTTGATGCTTTGGCTTTCCCTGCTCGTCGAATGCATCAACCTTTAACCAACTGTAATCAGCGGCAAAGCCTGTCGCCCAGATGATCGAGGTTATTTCGGCCTCTGATAGGTTCAACTCACGAATAGGATCAGTCATGCATTTCGGGTCCGTTCCGATATTGCGCGCATTGGGCTCGTCTGGAAGATCGAGACCATTACACTCAATATAAGCGTCGGCTTCGTCCAATAACGACAGGTAATTTTCATCCCCTCGCGTAACATTACCCACAAGATCAGATGCGAAACTTATCACACCGTCATTATATTCCTCAGTCCGGCCAACCAGTGTCATCCCCTGCTCGGCTAGATGCCGGAAATCGATTGTATGGCCGCCACGGGCACCACTTACCGCGATCGTGACATGTTCAGTGCCGGGCGCCATGGCTGCAGCATCCCACTTACCAAGCACCCCCAACCACCAGACAAAATCACGCCCGCGATAGCTACGGAACGGCCGGTCGTGTGGACCGACTGAAAGGTAAACACGCTTGCCCGCACGCAAAAGTTCGTCAGCGATCTGTACGCCCGAAGACCCCGCCCCGACGACCAACACCGCACCTTCAGGTAACTGACCCGGATTGCGATATCCGGTGGAATGTATCTGTAGAATATCCGCATCTTCCGGGACAACAGCCGGAATAATCGGCCGCTGGAATGGCCCTGTGGCGGCAACCACGTTAGTGGCTTCGATCACACCCTGTGGCGTTTCAACACGAAAGCCGGGACGGCCTTCATTCCGTCGCACTTCCTTTACTTCGATACCGCATCGGATGGGGGCAGCAATCTGTTTTGCGTAATCGACGAAATAGTCCGCAACCTTTTCTTTGGGGACAAAGTCTTCGGGATCGGCATCGGAAAACTCCATGCCCGGAAATCGATCATGCCAAGCCGGGCCATTGGCAACCAAAGAGTCCCATCTTTCCGAGCGCCAACGTTCAGCAATCCTGTGCCGCTCCAGAACGAGGTGAGATGCCCCGTTGTTACTCAGGTGCTCGCTCATGGCAACACCGGCTTGGCCGGCGCCAACAACGAGGGTATCTACTTTTTCAATTGTCATTTCTGGGTCCTTATCTGGCATTTTGAAATTTTCACGAATGATATGAGTTTTGGCGCACCGAAGTTTGTTATCGGTAGGAAAGAGGGCTTTATCGATGCGCGGTTTGCAAGGCTCATATATGGTCACATACTATACGCTTGCAGTTTATACGAACTTCGCAGTTACCACGAGCTGGGTCGCAGTATTCTACTTCGGTACGGATCATAAGTTTTTCCTGTTCTAGGCAGACACTACCCCCTGTTATTGGCTGCTTTAAAAACTTGGATATTAATCACACATAAAGTGGGTTTTGAAAAAGAATTATTTTTCAGCGCGTTGCTTAGATAAAAGCTAATCAGACTTCTGTAGGGATACGGCAGATATATATTATCTTATCGGGCATAATACTTTGTTTCCGTAAATTGACTTGCAAGCCGTTGTTCCATTTGAAGAGTGTCGCGAGCAAACAAGATAAACATCGCGAAAAATTTGCAGCTAAATATAACAATTATCATACCACTTCCTGCTTTAATGGTGCCAAACTTCGCTAAGGTATTTTCATTGCCTTACCAAGATTTTCCCCGTAGCCTCTGATGGCGCAAGTTTAAAAATGACATCAATTGGCAGAACCTATGTAAATTTTTTAAGTATATAATCTTGTTAATTCTTCCGTAGTTGGCAACAAAAGCCCATTCCCATGAACACTATAGTTTTCAAAGAGGCCAAAAATTCATGAATGAGACATCACGTATTCGAGGGGGCGAGTTGTTGGCCCGCGCATTTCAGGAAAAAGGCGTCAAACATGCATTTACTTTAGCTGGGGGGTTTTGCAATCCAGCCTTAGAGGGTTTCATGGAATGTCAAATGCCTGTCATCAACTGCCCCCATGAACAAATTGCAGGGCACCTTGCAGACGGGCACGCCAGAATTACACGCAAGCCCACACTTTGCCTTGTAGGACCGGAAGGCTTTGCAAATGCAGTACCGGCGATGTTGGAGGCGTGGGGCGAACGGTCCCCCGTTATTTTTGTAACCGGGTCATCAACTCTGAAAAGACAAGGTTCCGGTGGCTTCAAGGAAATAGATGACGTTGCCATTGCAGCACCGTTAACGAAATATTCAATGCAAATCACAGACGGTGAGCGGATTAGCGAGTTTGTAGACCGCGCATGGACCGCCGCAACAACTGGATATCCTGGACCTGTTCATTTGGCATTACCAGTTGATATAATGTTTTCATCATATGACGAAGATGTCGGTCGCGACGAGCGCCCATTTGATCGTTCAGACAGGGAAGTTCCACGTGCTTGGCCCGATCCGACAGTGATGGAACAGATCATGGCAAAGGTAAAAGCGGCAGAGCGCCCGTTGATTATCGGTGGTCATGGGATCTGGTGGTCGCGCAATGAAGAAAAGCTGGAAGAGGTCGGAAAATCTTTGCGAATGCCGATCTTCAACGTTCCTTACAATCAAAAACTATTAGGCGAGGAATGCGAAGCATATATGGGGCTGGCTGATTTCCACCAATATCACCCATCAAAACAAGCCATTCATGAGGCTGACTTGGTGTTGATGGTTGGTTGCCGATTGGACAATCAAATGAACTTTGGCAATCCCCCGTTTATCCCAGAGCAAACCACGTTGGTTTGCGTAAACGGCAGCCATGAAGAGTTGGACTATAATTTTGGTGCAGACATAAAGCTGCTGTCTGACCCCGGTGCTTTTTTTAATAAGCTTTTGAAGATTGGAAAAACGTGGGACGAATGGTTTGATCTGCAACGACAACGCCGCGCTGACTGGGTGACAGAATGGAATATTCACATTGCAGCCGAAACAGCTACTGACCTCAAAGACGGACGCAAGATGCATCCTTTACAATTGGGTTTGGATGTTCAGGCCGAGATGGGGGATGAAGACTGGTTGGTTTTTGACGGCGGGAACACACATTTCTGGAATGAAATTGCGGTTAACATTGCAGGTTGGGGTGGGCAAAAACTCGGCGGCATAATGCACCCGGGAAATTACAGCCTGTTGGGCGTAGGTGTATCATTTGCTATTGCAGCTAAGAACACAAACCCGGATAAAAATGTTGTTCTGATTTCAGGTGACGGCGCTTTTCTTTCAGGAGGTTTATCCTTTGAAGCCGCTCTTCAAGAAAACCTGCCGATCACTATCGTTATCGACAATAACAATGGACTTGATTGTATCTCTCAACAACAGGAACGATTGTTCAAAAATGGTAAACACTTTGCCACTGATTTTCGCGACATACCATTTCATTCAATGATTGAAGGTATGGGTGGACACGGTGAATTAGTGGAGAAACGAGAAGAATTGGTACCTGCGTTAAGACGTGCAATGGCAAGCGGAAAAACGGCTTGTGTGAACGTTAAATGCCGTGGTGTAATCAGCCCGATTGTGGCCGCAACCAGTGATAAACGCGATAGGGCATCGATAGAATGACGGCAACAGTTTCTTCCCATACACTTAATGGCGTGGACGGCACTCATGCAGGTGGCGTTTCGGTGACGCTTACTCGGCTTAACGCCGACAATACGCGTGATGTCATTTTTCAAACCGAAACCGATCCGGCTGGGCGATTAATGCAGGAAATATCTTCGGAAAAAATCGCGGCAGATGATAATTTTGAATTGGTATTTGCCACTGGCGCCTATTGGGCCACACAAAACTTACCACAAAATAGACGCCGGATTATGTCAGAAGTAGTCGTTCGTTTTACCATGCCGGACACAATCGGTCGTTACCACATACCTGTTATTATATCACCAAACAGTTATTCCGTCTGGTGGTCTAGCTGATTAAAACCGGAGTTTTGCTTCATGTCAGATGGATTGAATATGTCTCGTCGCATTCGGCGGACACCCTATACAGACCGTGTTGAAACTGCGGGTGTACGTGGGTTTTCGGTCGTTAATCACATGCTTTTACCCAAAGCGTTCAAACCAACTGTTGAGCAAGATTACTGGCATTTGCGCGAACATGTGCAGCTTTGGGATGTATCATGTCAAAGACAGGTTGAAATTGCGGGGCCAGATGCTGCAAAGCTTGTTCAATGGATGACACCACGCGATATTTCAAAAGCCGCCGTTGGCCACTGTTTATATGTCCCGATTGTTGACGAAACAGGCGGCCTGATTAATGATCCGGTTCTACTGAAATTGGCCAATGATCGTTTCTGGCTGTCAATTGCAGACTCGGATGTTCTCTTATACACAAAAGGTTTGGCAATTGGCGCGGGTCTGGATGTATATATATGCGAACCCGATGTATCCCCACTGGCGGTTCAAGGACCAAAAGCTGAGGATTTGTTGGCTGGTTTATTTGGCGAAGATATTCGACAAATCGGCTTTTTCAAGTACGGTATATTTAACTTTCAAGGTACCAAACAACTGATAGCCAGATCTGGTTATTCACGTCAGGGTGGATTTGAAATCTACCTTAATGACAGCGCACTTGGGCCTGCGCTGTGGGATTGCATCTGGGATGCAGGGCAATCTTACAACATTACACCAGGGTGCCCAAATTTGATCGAACGAATAGAGGGTGGTTTATTTTCATATGGTAATGAAATGACGCGGGAAAATAACCCGTTGGAAATTGGGTTGGGAAAATATTGCACACTTGATGGATCGGTTGAATTTATAGGACTTAAAGCTCTACAAAAGATCGCTTCTGAAGGGGTTGCACGCGAAATGCGAGGCATTATTTTTGATGGAGTTCCCTGCCCCGTATGTTCAACGCCTTGGCCGGTAATGGTGGATAATCAACAGGTTGGCCAGATTACGTCTGCTATTTGGTCTCCACGATTAAAGCAAAATGTTGGCCTGTCGATGATTGAACGAAAATATTGGGATAATGGGCAGGCTGTAACTGTATTTTGCGCAGACAAATCATTAAGAAACGGCAACGTAACTACACTTCCGTTCATCTGATCCGGTTTGTATTATCAGAGTCATTAAAAAAACGGCACCCGGCTCTTGACCCTTACATAATCCATTAAAGTAACGTATCGGCATATGAGAATACCTCAGACCATGCACGGAGACAAAATGATAGAGCTATCTACCTCGCCCATAGAAACCTTTGCGGGCATTGATGTTATTCTCACAGATATTGATGATACTTTGACAACGGATGGCAGACTGACCAGTTCTGCCTATGTTGCTATGGAGCGGTTACAAGAGGCAGGTATTTCTGTCGTTCCAGTCACTGGTCGCTGTGCAGGTTGGTGCGATCATATTGCAAGAATGTGGCCTGTCTGCGCTGTTGTAGGCGAGAACGGGGCATTTTATTTCCGATATGATCACGATACAAAAATCATGCATCGTGAATTTCGTCAATCCAGTGCCGAGCGTTATGAAAATCATGCACGGCTGCAGAGCATTGGGAATGAAATACTTTCAACAGTTCATGGAACAGCACTGGCGTCCGATCAAGAGTATCGGTTAACCGATCTAGCGATAGATTTTGCAGAAGACGTACCGCAACTTTCAAGTGAAAAGATACATCAGATCGTTTCAATTGCCGAACAGGCCGGGCTGGTTGCAAAGATCAGTTCAATCCATGTAAATTGCTGGATTGGAGATCACAGCAAACTTTCAACAAGCTTAATGATGCTGGATCAAGTTTTTGATATCAAGGGTGACCAAACACAGGAAAATGTCGTGTTTGTCGGCGATTCCCCCAATGATGCGACCATGTTTGGTTATTTAAAGAAATCAGTAGGTGTCGCTAATGTTTTACAATATCTCGCTGAACTTCAAGAAACTCCAAACTACATAACAAGAAATAAATGCGGCGCAGGATTTACGGAACTTGCTGATGTTCTTTTGGCAGCACAAAGAAGTAAAAGTCAGTAATTAACTATATATTCACGGCTTACATCCACATCCAATCAGCAAATCTATTTAAAAATACGTGCAATTATCCGATTGCTTAATGGGGGTTTTAGTAAACATATCCGATTGTCGGGTAATAATTGCCGAGAGATAACAGAAAATTGGCTGGGGATACATACCAATGCCTTGCAACGACGTAAGAGTTCCAACTCGATTAGCATATCCATGACAATTTCGGTTTCTAGAGGTATAAAGGTATCTTCCTCTTGGTCGGAATTAGAGTGATTTAGCTTCATTTGATGTAGGGGACCACTACCTTCGCAAATCATTCGCTTTGGATATGTAAAAACATTATCAAGATTTTCGCGAACGCCATTTTCAACGCGCACAGCATCCGTACAAAGAAACACACTGGCGTGTGAAAAATCGGGCTCTTGATGCAGATTGTTTACATATGATGCAGCCTTTTTATAAAGATTCCGTTCGGCCCGGGATGTTTTGGATTGTTGTGTCAATGAAGGAGCCGTATTATCGTGAAAGGCTCCTCTGGCAGGTCCACCATCAGGTGAACGTCGATGAATGTTGTGCTGTTTATTCAACATCAGCTGCCGAATAAATGATACCTCATCTAGCCAATATGAAGCTCGTGCGCCGATGTTTTCACCATTTCCATGGCGAATATGCATACCAATCACCGGAGCATCTCCTAGATATTGATTTGTAAACCTGTCAGCTAAATCTTTGATAGCATCACTGAATTCCAGATCCCCCAACAGAAGATGCATTTCAGCCTTAGGCGGTGTCGGATGAACATGCTGATTTATGACTATGGTGGCTTCATCTTGCGGTATCATTTTTTCAATCATAGTATTAATATCCCGCACCTCAGTAGAAGTATGCGGGATATGTTTAATTTTCTTTATGTTGTTCGGAGTCCATTTATCCGGATAAAATGGTGCTGGAAACTGCATATCAGCAACATCATCTCCGGCGATAACCGGAACACCTGCGAGTGATGTCACCCTTTTGAAAAATGAAAAAAAGCAATTCTTCCCTGAGTTTGGATTAAACCGTGACCCGCGCCAATCGATCACAAGAGTGCGGTTTGTTGATTTTGCATACCACCATGCTCCAAATACACATGACAAATGGTCTCCAAATCCTGAGTTGGTAAATTTGGCTATAACGTATTTATTATTCATGTCTGGTATTTTGTCCGATCCATTTTAATCAATACAAGCTGTCTACATAATAAAGTAAGAAGCTAACCTTATTAAAATCTTGCTTTGGTTTATATTTATTGAGATTCTATGCTGTAGATCTACGTTTTTGCAAGTGCAGCGCTTCCGGTAAAATGTCAATTTACAGATAAATCGCGTGAATTACAAAATAAAGTAATTATGGTTGCCGTTTAAGCCGCGAGGTGAGCTTATTTTCAAAATTTGGCTGTGTGGTTTTTACATTTTGATTATTTACATGCAAGGTGGAAGAACGAACACGTTTTCGTTCCATTAGAAAGAAAAACAATGTCAGATATATTTGATATTTCAGCGCGCCATATATTGATAACAGGTGCAAGCAGCGGGTTGGGGCAACATGCAGCGCGTGTATTTTCCGCCTATGGGGCCAACCTAACCCTTGCCGCCCGCCGTCTTGATCGGTTGAATACACTTGCGGATGAATTACGGACTGAGGGCCGTAAAGTTTGTGTTGTTCAAATGGATGTATGCGATGAAAAAAGCGTTACAGCCGGTTTTGATACGGCAATTGAAGCATTGGGGGTTCCTGATGTTGTACTGAACAATGCAGGCGTTGCGCATACAGCATCCGCTTTGAAAACTGAACAACAAGATTGGGAACGGGTCATCGATACAAACCTGAATGGGGTTTGGTTTGTTGCACGCGAGGCTGGCAAACGTATGACAAAAAACCAAACCAATGGCAGTATCATCAATGTGGCGTCGATACTTGGAATGCGTGTCGCAGGTGGTGTCTCTGCCTATGCTACATCCAAAGCCGCCGTTATCCAGTTAACCAAATCACTTGCGCTGGAATGGGCAAGATACGGCATTCGGGTAAACGCATTGGCGCCCGGTTATATGGAAACCGACTTGAACCGCGAATTCTTTGCCACCGAAGCGGGAAAAGAGCTGATCAAGCGCGTACCGCAACGCCGTCTTGGCCAGCTTTCCGAACTTGACGGGCCTCTGTTGCTTTTAGCCTCTGATGCATCCAGTTTTATGTCTGGTGCAGTCTTAGCCGTTGATGGCGGGCATTTGGTAAGCAGTCTTTAACACACACTCAATGATAGGATAAGATATTGGACTTCACATTAACCCCAGAAATCGAAAAGCTACGCCAACGTATACGTTGTTTTGTTGACGAAGAGATTATCCCGTTGGAGGCGAACAAAGACAATTACGATGCCCACGAAAATATCCGTGAAGATATCCTTGCCACCTTGCGTGACAAGGTAAAGTCCGCAGGTATGTGGGCTCCGCAAGTGTCACCTGAGTTCGGGGGATTAGGGATCAATACTGTGGCTATGGCCGCTTGTTATGAAGAGATGAACCGCTCTATATTCGGCCCGGCCGCATTTAACTGCGCCGCCCCTGATGAAGGCAATATGTTTATCCTCAACAGGGTTGGCACGCCTGAACAAAAGAAACGGTGGTTGCGCCCTATTGCCGAAGGACATGTGCGATCTGCCTTTGCGATGACTGAACCCAAAGGTTGCGGTTCTGACCCATCGCTGACCTATACAACGGCAACAAAAGCTGGTGGTAAATGGATAATCAACGGGCGCAAATGGTTCATAACAGGGGCGAAGGGAGCACAGCATTTCATTCTGATTGCCAGAACCTCGGACGACAGCCGCAAAGGTCTGACCGCATTTTTGTTTGATGCAGATGATGCAGGTTGGAATATTGAACGGCGCATTCCGATCATGGGACCTGAAGAACATGGCGGACATTGTGAGCTAAGCTTTGATGGTTTGGAAATCCCTGACGAAAACCGTCTGATGAATGTTGGTGATGGGTTGAAAGTTACACAAATTCGTTTGGGAACAGCACGACTGACGCATTGTATGCGCTGGCTTGGTATGGCCAAACGCGCTATGGAAATCGCACTGGAATACGTTGAAACACGCGATAGTTTCGGGGCGAAACTGATAGATCATGAGACAATACAAACCAAGCTCGGTGATGCGGCAATGTCGATACAAATCGGGCGGTTGCTGACAATGAATGCGGCATGGAAGCTAGATCAAGGTAGTTTTGCGCGTAAAGAGGTTTCCATGGCAAAAATACAGGTGGCCTACACATTGAACAAAGTTGTGGATGCCGCACTACAACTGAACGGAGCACGGGGGTATTCAAAGGACACACCTCTGGAATGGATGTACCGTTATGCACGGCAAGCCAAATTGGTTGACGGGGCATCCGAGGTGCACAAGATGGTCTTGTCGCGAAATTTGCTGAATGAACGCACTGACTTTTGGTCTTGGGGACATGACGTCTGATGGAAATAAAATCCGCAATTGAGGGCTACTTATTACATCTGGACGAAGTAAAAACAGCTAAAATCACCGATTTGCGATTGATGACTGGTGGTGCCATCCAGCAGAACTGGCTGCTTGATGTCACAGTGAATGGGGTGCCGTTGGAAACCGTTTTGCGTACCGATGCGACATCTTCGCTGGAAGACAGTCTGTCGCGTGCTCAGGAATATGCTTTGTTCAAACATGCTTTCGGTGCAGGTGTGACGGTACCAGAGCCGCTATGGCTATCGAACGACCCAAAATGGATAGGCAAGCCGTTTTTCATTATGCGCCGTGTTGAGGGAACCGCTGCGGGTCATAAAATCGTACGTAAGAATGCGATGGGTGGCGGGCACAAGATTCTGGCCAAACGTTTGGGACAGGAACTCGCATTGATCCATGCGACCAAATACGGGCAGGCCGAACTTGATTTTCTTACACGTCCCACCCCGAACCCAGCGCTAAGCCGTATTGCCGAATACCGCGCAGCGCTTGATGCGACCGACATGCCGCAGCCCACATTGGAATGGGGACTCTTTTGGCTTGAACAAAATGCACCCGAACCGGTTAAGGATCTGGTGTTATGTCACAATGATTTTCGCACAGGGAATTATATGGTGACCGAAGAGGCCCTGACGGGCATTCTGGATTGGGAGTTTGCAGCTTGGGGTGACCCGCTGCAGGATATCGGCTGGTTCTGCGCCAAATGCTGGCGTTTTGGGGCGGCTAACAATGAGGCGGGTGGCATTAGTGATCGTGCCGGTTTTTACGCTGGGTATGAACAAACCTCTGGTGCGTCAATTGATCAAAATGCGGTTTTATACTGGGAGGTCATGGCAACGATGCGGTGGGCAATTATTGCAATGAAACAGGGAGATCGCCATATTTCCGGGCGCGAACCGTCTCTGGAACTTGCTTTAACGCGCCATATCGTGCCCGAGTTGGAATTGGATATCTTGCAGATGACGAAAGGGGACAACGATGCGTGATAAACCACAAGCGGATGATCTGCTGAAAATTGCAGAGTCGACTTTCATACAGGAAATTTTGCCATACATCCCAGCCGACAGGAAATACACCGCACTCATGATTGCAAATGCAATGCGCATTGCCACGCGGCAGTTCGATAAAAATAAAATTGATGAGACTGCCGAGATTGCGGCACTGACTAAATTACTGGGTTATTTGGATGTTTCTGATGACCCCGACACACTTTTGACGCTGAACAAGCAATTCGCGGCTGCCATTCGTGCCGGCGCGTTTGCACCCGGTACCGCAGGTCATTCAAAGGCAAGACAACATCTTTTATCTTGCGTGCAAAACCGTTTGGCCGAAGTTAACCCGAAAGCCTTGAATGGGGGCAATAATGATCGGTGATAAGCACGGCCTGCAAGGCGAGCTGCAAAAAACACAAGCAAACTATGTGCCACTGAGCCCAATTTCATTCCTGACACGGGCGGCAAAGGTTTACCCAGACCGGTTGGCGATTTCTTATGAGGGGCGTCGAATTACATATGGTGAGTTTCATGAACGCGTCAGCCGCTTTGCCTCTGCATTGGATAGTCTGAACATCGGTGTCGGGGATACGGTTTCAGTTATCGCACCCAATGTGCCTTCACTATTGGAGGCGCATTATGCGGTACCAGCTATCGGTGCGGTGTTGTCTGCGATCAATATAAGGCTGGATGCAACGACAGTGGCGTTTATTCTGGAACACAGTACAGCGAAAGTTTTGCTGGTGGACGATGAGTTCGCAGAATTGGCACTGGATGCTTTGCAAAAACTGAAGACCAAGCCTCATATCATCCGTATCGCGGATAGTTTCATCGAACCGGCACCACAGATCAGCCCGATTGAATACGAAGATTTTTTGGCTTCCGGTAACCCTCAGTTCACGCTGCAACTACCCAAAGATGAATGGCAACCGATTACGCTGAACTACACATCAGGCACGACAGGCGATCCCAAAGGCGCGGTTTACAGCCACCGTGGGGCCTATCTGAATGCAGTTGCCAACACGATATCTTTTGGCATGAGCGCGGATACGGTTTACTTGTGGATACTGCCGATGTTCCATTGCAACGGCTGGTCACATTCTTGGGCGGTGACATTGGCGGGCGGCACGCATGTTTGCTTGCGCAACATCGCACCAGAGGATATTTTTGATCAGATCGAAACTGCCGGGATTACACATACCTGTGGGGCACCGATTGTATTGAACATGCTGATCCATGCGCCTGAAACGGTGAAAAAATACCCTGTAAGTACAATTAAGATCGCAACAGGCGGGGCACCGCCGCCCAGCACGGTGATTGCGCAGATGGAGGAAATGGGGTTCGAGGTTGTCCATCTTTATGGCCTAACCGAAACTTACGGACCTGCAACGATTTGCGAAATACAGGATGATTGGGCGCGTTTGCCTAAAGGGGAAGCCGCATTACGTCTTGCACGTCAGGGGCAAAGCCACCCCATGATCGAAGACTATCAGGTGGGCGATATTGATCGCGCCAAACCAATAGCAGCAGATGGTAACATTGTCGGTGAAATTCAGATCCGATCAAACACGATTATGATGGGATATCACAAAAACCCAACGGCCACCCGGGCCGCCTTTAAAGACGGGTGGTTTCACACCGGAGATCTGGCGGTGATGCATGAAGATGCATCTTTGGAAATCAAGGATCGTGCCAAAGACGTTATTATTTCGGGTGGTGAGAATATTTCAAGCATTGAAATAGAAGAGGTTTTGACCCAAAACCCGAAAATCAGTGCAGCAGCTGCCGTTGCCAAACCGGATGATAAATGGGGCGAAACACCTTGTGCCTTTGTGGAGCTTGTCGAAGGAGGAACCTGTGACGCAAATGATGTGATCGATTGGTGTCGCCAGAATATGGCACATTTCAAAGTTCCCAAGAATGTTGTTTTTGGTGAATTGCCAAAGACCTCAACCGGTAAGATCAAGAAATTTGTGTTGCGCAAACGTGCCCGCAGCCTTGAATCCCGCTCTGAGGATACATAGAATGCGTCAAAATACCTGTCTATCAGGCTTTGAAACCAAAGGAATATCCACATGACTAACGTTGTTATCTTGGACGGTGTCCGCACCGCTATCGGCAGTTTTGGCGGCTCTTTAAAAGGGTTTGCACCTACTGAATTAGGCACCCTTGTCGCCGCAGAAGCGATTAAACGTGCGGGCATTGCTCCTGATCAGATCGATCAAAGCTTTTTTGGTCATGTAATCCATACCGACACACGTGATGCATATATCTCGCGTGTTGTTGCAGTGAATGCAGGCGTGCCAATAACATCACCTGCGCTGACTGTTAACCGTCTTTGCGGCTCGGGCCTGCAAGCGATTGTATCGGGAACACAAGCGATCCGTGACGGTGATGCAACAACAGCGCTTTGTGGTGGTTCCGAAGTTATGTCCCGCGCGCCACATGCGACCCAAGATATGCGTTGGGGTAAACGTCTGGGTAATCCGGAATTTAACGATATGTTATTAGGCGCTCTTTCCGATCCGTTTGGCCACGGTCATATGGGTATCACAGGGGAAAACATTGCAAAAGAATATGACATATCGCGTGAGGCACAGGACGCGTTTTCGCTTGAAAGTCATCAACGCGCCGAGAGAGCCCAAAAAGAAGGTCGGTTTGACAGTCAAATCCTGCCGGTTGAAAGCGTAAAACGGGGTAAAACCACGGTTTTCGATAAAGACGAGCATATACGTTACGGTGCCGTTGCCAGCGATTTTAGCGGTCTTCGACCTGCATTTAGCAAGGATGGCACTGTTACCGCCGGCAATGCCTCAGGCATTAATGATGCAGCCGCTGCCATCGTGATAATGGATGGGGGAAAAGCCAAAGAACAAGGTTTGAAACCGCGTGCGAAAATCTTGGGTTACGCCCTTGGCGGTGTTGCCCCTGAAATCATGGGCGCCGGGCCAATTCCGGCGGTAAAACGGCTACTTACAAAAACCGGGCTGTCTGTGGACGATCTTGATGTCATCGAGTCGAATGAAGCATTCGCATCACAGGTTTGTTCAGTAACAAAAGCACTCGGACTTGACCCCGCAAAGGTTAATCCAAACGGTGGTGCTGTGGCCTTGGGCCATCCGGTTGGCGCAACAGGGGTTATATTAATCGTTAAACTGATGGCAGAATTGGAACGCATAAATGGACGCTACGGTTTGGCAACAATGTGCATCGGCGGTGGTCAGGGCATAGCTATTGCCATTGAGCAGATATAGAAGGAGTATCCGTGGCACAAATCTTTCTTGTCAGACATGGCCAGCCAGCCCGGAGTACAAATGGGTTTGACCCCGGCTTGTCAGAACAAGGTATCTCACATTCAAGAAATGTTGCGGCGTACTTGGGGGGTAGGAAAATCTCTGCGATCTACGCCAGCCCATTAAAACGCGCGCAGCAAACCGCAGCACCACTGGTATCCGCCTGTGGGGTGGATTTGACATTGCTTGATGGATTGGCAGAAGCTGACAGAGATAATGACTATGTTTTCGCAGAAGACACAATGACTGATCCAGTGGAATGGGCCAAGTTCCAATCAGATCCGATTGGCTATCTTGGCGGCGATCATAAGGAATTCGTCGCATCTGTTCTGTCTGCATTCAAAACGGTACAAGCAGCAAATCACCTTCATAATGTCGTTGTATTCACCCACGCATTTCCAATTAACATTGTACTCGCCCATGCACTTGGGTTGGATGGGGTGTTGAATTTCATACCGCATTATTGCTCTATATCGCGTGTAAAAGCTCTTGATTTAAATGCAATAAAAGTCATCAGTGTGAATGAGACGGCCCACTTGGTTTAGGTGGCGTTTTGGTTATATCCGTTTTAATGGTAATGGCACAAGTGTTTGGCAAAGGCAGAACTGATCATTAATATGTCCGAGTATGATTTCATTATTATTGGTGCTGGATCAGCCGGGTCTGTTCTTGCAAATCGATTGACCGAAGATGGTAAATCTAAAGTCTTGCTGCTAGAGGCTGGTGGCTCGGATCGTAATTTCTGGATCCAAATGCCTATTGGTTACGGCAAAGTATTCTATGACAAAAAGGTCAATTGGAAATATACCGCTGAGCCCGATCCCGCGTTGGGTAAAAGGAAAATCTATATACCGCGTGGCAAAGTTATGGGTGGCTCCAGCTCCATCAATGCGATGGTTTACGTCCGAGGTCATCAACAAGATTATGATGACTGGGGGCAAACCGCGCCAGGTTGGAGATGGCCCGATGTAGCACCAATTTTCAAAAGAATGGAGGATTGGTCTAAAGGTGCAGATGATCTGCGCGGTGCAGGTGGCCCGTTATCGGTTCAAGATATATCTAACCAAGTGCATCCTCTTAGCCGGACCTATCTTAAGGCGGCTGAACAAGCTGGAATTCCAAATAACCCGGACTATAACGGCGCGAAAATGGATGGATCCTGTCTCTATCAAATCACCACAAAAAACGGGCTGCGCGCATCGGCATCCCGATGTTATCTACGACCGGCAAAACGGCGCAACAATCTTGATATTCAACTCAAAGCACAAGCTACGCGGATTATATTAAACGGCAAACAAGCCGTTGGGGTAGAGTACAAACAACATGGAAAACTGAAATCCGCCACCGTCAGACATGAGGTTATATTATGTGGCGGCGCTATAAATTCCCCACAACTCTTGCAGCTTTCAGGGATCGGATCTGGCGAATTACTAAAAGATTTAGCTATCCCCGTTGTACATAACGCCCCGGAGGTTGGACGTAATTTACAGGATCATCTAGGCTTTGATCATACGTTTCGTTCTTCCGTCCCAACGCTGAACCAAATTTTGCGACCCATGCTGGGAAAAATACGTGTCGGTATGCAATATCTTTTGACACGTAAAGGCCCGCTATCGTTAAGTCTAAATCAGGGTGGTGGGTTTACACGCGTCCTTGAAAATGCCGATCGCCCGGATATCCAGCTTTACTTTACACCGCTTAGCTATACCCGTGCACCCGCTGGTAAACGCCCCTTGATGACACCTGATGCCTTTCCCGGGTTTTTAATGGGCTTCAATCCTTGCAAGCCAACCAGCACTGGTTATCTGCAAATTCGATCACCTGATCCCTTTGAAGCACCCGAAATACATCCCAATTACATGTCCACGGAACATGATCGGAATTTGATGATTGCAGGAGTAAAGCTGATACGGAAAATCTCCCAAACACCTGCAATGAAAGCAATTATTGAACACGAAATTTCCCCCGGAGCGAATTTCACTACGGATGCCCAATTGGATCAGATCATTCGCGAAAACTGTTGGACTGTATTTCACCAATGTGGCACCTGTCGCATGGGGACTGATAAATCAGTGTCAGTGGTTGACGAACGGTTGAAAGTGCACGGAATTGGCGGATTACGGGTAGCAGACGCTTCAATTTTTCCATCAATTCCAACCGGAAACACGAATGCACCTGCTATTATGGTTGGAGAAAAAGCCGCAGATATAATTCTGGAAGATCTGCGGCGTTGAAAGGACTATCATGAAGATTAAACGTATCGAAAGTTTCAGCAACGAATGCGTCGGGTTCGTTCGTGTAACGACTGAAAACGGTTTGCAGGGTTGGGGACAGGTTTCAACCTATCATTCCGATATAACGGCTGCAGTACTGCACCGGCAAGTTGCCCCATGGACACTTGGTCAGGATACAACAGATCTCGATGATCTGCTTGATTTGGTAACCGAACGCGAGCACAAGTTCCCGGGCTCATATCTGCGCCGTGCAATGGGTGGGCTGGATACCGCGATATGGGATTTACGGGCAAAACAACAAGGCAAACCGGTTGTTGAACTACTCGGGGGAACGCCCGGTTCTATACGTGCATATGCATCTTCGATGAAACGCGATATCACACCAATGCAAGAGGCAGATCGTTTGAAACATCTGCGTGATACCAAAGGCTTTGACGCATTTAAAATGCGTGCAGGTGCAGAAGTGGGCCGTAATCAGGATGAATGGCCGGGACGCACCGAAGAGATCATCCCGACAATGCGCCGTGAACTTGGTGATAGTGTCGATTTACTGATTGATGCCAACAGTTGTTATACACCCGAGCGGGCAATTGAAGTTGGTCATATCCTTCAGGATAACAATTTCTGCCACTACGAAGAACCCTGCCCCTATTGGGAGTTGGATCAAACCAAACAAGTTACAGACGCACTCGATATCGATGTCACAGGCGGCGAGCAGGACTGTGATTTGCCGACTTGGAAACGCATGATCGATATGCGCGCTGTTGATATAGTTCAACCCGATATCATGTACTTGGGTGGCATATGTAGAACAATGCGTGTGGTCAAAATGGCAGCTGAAGCCGGACTTCCCGTTACACCGCATTGTGCAAATCTTTCGATGGTAACGCTGTTCACAATGCATTTATTACGCGCAATCCCGAACGCAGGCAAATACTTGGAGTTTGCTATCGAAGGTGCGGATTACTATCCTTGGCAAGAGGGTATATTCTTGGGGAACCCGTTCGAGATCACTGACGGTAAAGCAACCGTAACTGACATTCCAGGGTGGGGCGTTGAGATAAATCCTGAATGGTTGGCAAAGTCTACATATCAATGCAGTGAATTTCCGGATTAATGAAAATTACAAACTTGCTACAAAGTCACGCGCGGATACGTTCATAGCTAGGATCATACGGCCCCGTCGCAATAACCTCTGCACGCACCATATCCCCTAAATGATCCAGTGCCATGACAGTACCGATCTCGGACTTGTCCGGGTTAACAAAGGCATACGCCAGGTTCAAACCGACCCGGTGGCCCCAATCACCGGAGCTGATGGATCCGATCACTTCCTTGTCCTCCATCAAAGAGGCCCCTGCATAAGCTGGCGCATGGGTGCAATCAATTTTCAGGCTAACAAGCTTCTTGTGCGATCCGGCTTTCAAACGCTCTTCTAACGCGCTCTTACCGACAAAATTGGGCTTATCCATCTTCACGAAACGGCTCAGTCCGGTTTCAAACGGATCAAACTCGGTCAACAGATCAGCCTTCCAATGCAAGAAGCCTTTTTCCATGCGCATCGACTCTACCGCACGGGATCCAAACAACTTCATGCCATGTGCAGCACCCGCTTCGCGCAATGCAAGATACACCGCATAAAGTGAGGCATTTGGCACGTGGATTTCATAAGCCAGCTCGCCTGAAAAACTTACGGACATCACTGTGGCGGGTGAGAACCCGATAAAGCATTCGCGCACACTAAGCCAAGGAAATGCAGCTGCACTCCAATCGCCACGACTACAAGCCGTTAGCACTTCGCGCGCTTTCGGCCCGGCCATTACCAGAATTGTCTGGTCATTGGTCAAGCTCTTGATATGCACATCCTCATCATCGCGCATATGCTGGTGCAACCAATCCATATCATGAAATTCTGCGGCAGCAGCCGAACCATACCAAACCCTGTCATCACCGTGATAAGACGCGGGAATATTCGCTATTGTTGCCTCTCCTTTGATCATTCCCATATCGTTCAATAGATAACCCAACCCAACTTTGCCCGGTTTGCGTGTCACATGGCCACAAAACATGCGATCAAGAAAATCATGAGTGTCCGCGCCTGTGATTTCAAACCTGTTGAAACCATTCACTTCGCAAAGGCCTACATTATTTTGTACATTGGCAACTTCACTTGCAACAACGTCAAAGGTTTCATCAAAATGGAACGATAATGAGGGATGGAAATCAGGCGCAGGTTTTACATATTCCATACGTTCCCAGCCATTCACTACGGTAAATTCAGCACCCTCGGCCGCAAGTATTGGTGTAAGTGGTGTTGTTTTGGCCGGCCGCGCAGCTGGACGGTGTTCATGCGGGAAATGAAATCGAAATTCGTTTTGATAATCTTCAATAGCTTTTAAGGCAGTCAACTCAACGTTGGTGTGGCCCGTAAAACGGCGTGGATCAATGCACCACGTATCATAGCAGGCCTCGCCATGCACGATTTGCTGCGCCAAAAGCCAGCCATGCCCTCCGCCTTCGCCAATACCTGCGCGTAAACCGATGATGCAAAAAGCGTTTCGCTTTCCGGGGATTGGGCCAACCAATGGTGCACCATCGATCGTATATGTGATTGGTCCATTGACCACGGTATGAATACCCGTTTTCATCAGTGCTGGC
>JAJFHY010000219.1 GCA_021775375.1 Amylibacter sp.
TGCAAGATAGTCCATGGGAACCTCCGTTATATAGAATCTCTGGGTGACGATGGCAGGGAATTTATGGCTTGTCAGGTAAAAACCCACAGATTTGGGGTTTATTGTGTCGGTTTCGGGAAACGTGAAACTCTGCAACCAACCTCAACGGGTTACCTTGATTTGAAAGCAATTGTTACTGGCAGATCTCAGGTGATAATAATTGATTTTTTCGTTCTTGAAGCCGTTAGTGATAGCGTTTTCTATCTGATTAAGGCCGGTCACCTGACCTGTGCCGTAAATAATGCGGTCTTGATCGTCATAACCACGTATCAGCAGTGCTTTACTGGTCTTGAACAATTCAGGAAGGGTTTTACTGTTTGAATGGCGTTCACAGGCCTTGGCGCACAAAAAGATAGGGCCGACTTCAGCATAAGGTTGTGGGGCAGGAAACGGACGATAGCCGAGAATTAACATAGGCGCGCCTTTTGGAATGTCGGTCAGGCAATGACGGCATGGATTTCCGTTCCCGTCGGATATGGCATGCTCAGGCAGTTGTCCGTTTGCATCAGGGTTTCCATTTTGGGCATTGCGGGCATCAGATGTCGGGATGGCTTTAAAATTCAGGGTCATTCGTGGTTCCTTTAGGTGTTTTGAACCTAAGTGCCGTGTGACGTGCCAAATGTCAGCCCGTTTCTTGCGGGTTAATTCATATCCAATGCTTTTGCGCGCAGAACGGCTAAAGGGATAATCTCCAGAGTGTTGATATGTGTGCTTTGCAGGATCACATGGGGGGCGGCCTCATACGCGTCTGCTTCGGCCCAGCGTTCAGCACACAGGCACCAACGATCACCCGGTATAAGCCCCGGAAAGCCGAATTCGGGGCGCGGCGTGGATAGATCGTTTCCGCGCATTTTGGAAAAATCAAGGAATTCGGCTGTGATTTCAACGCAAACTGTGTGGTTTCCCGTGTCATCCGGGCCTGTATTGCAGCATCCATCGCGGTAAAAACCCGTCACGGGGTTGCTGGAGCACGGCTTAAGTGTTTCGCCTAATACGTTTATGCTGTCGTCGATTTCGATTGTCTTGCTGGTCATACTGTGCGTCCGCAATTTAAATATACTAATTTAAAGAATATGATATTTTTCGCGCAACGCAAAGAAAAAGGCCCACCAACCTGGCAGGCCCATTAAAACTTTAGAAACTAGAAAGGCTTATGCCTTGACTTCGTCTTCAGATACTTCTTCTGCAACAGGTGCCGCTTCGTTGTCGTCACCAAATTCTTCAGCAGCTGCAGCGCCCATATCGTCGAACAATTCTGCAATTTCAAACTCTGCTTCGGCTTCGGCTTCGGCAGCAAGATCCTGAATGGATTTACCGGATGCTTGAAGTTCTGCTTCTTCAGGTGAACGGGCAACGTTCACTTGAATTATGCATTGAACTTCCGGGTGTAGAACCACGGTCATGTCGTGCATGCCCAGCTCTTTGATCGGTGTGTCCAGTGCAATTTGCTTTTTGTCCACAGTAAAGCCTGCGGTGGTTGCTGCATCAGCTGCATCACGTGTTGTGACAGAGCCGTAAAGCGAACCTGCGTCAGATGCAGACCGAATCACGATGAACTGTTGACCGTCAAGTTTAGCCGCTATTGCATCGGCCTCTTTTTTGGTTTCCAGATTGTTGGCTTCAAGCTGTGCTTTTTGCGCTTCAAAGTGAGATTTGTTTGCATCTGTTGCACGCAAGGCTTTGCCTTGTGGCAGCAGAAAGTTGCGTGCAAAGCCCTGCTTTACGGACACAACATCGCCCATTTGGCCTAGCTTTGCGATACGTTCTAGTAGGATAACATGCATGATTTTTCCTTACCTAACAGCGTATGGCAGAAGGGCCAGAAAACGAGCGCGTTTGATGGCTTTGGCCAGCTCGCGTTGTTTCTTGGCAGAAACTGCGGTGATACGTGATGGCACGATTTTGCCGCGCTCTGAGATGTAGCGTTGCAGAAGTTTCGTGTCTTTATAGTCGATTTTTGGCGCATTCTCACCCAGAAACGGGCAGGACTTGCGACGACGGAAAAATGGTTTGTTTGCCATGGTTTAAGTCCTTTCTTAGCGGTTTTTACGACGTTCGTCTTTGGCTGATTTAGCCTGAATGACGACGGATGGGCCTTCTTCATGTGCATCGACCTTGATGGTCATAATACGCATTACGTCATCGTGCAGACGCATCAGGCGTTCCATTTCTTGAACAGCCGCAGACGGTGCATCGGATTTCAGGTATGCATAGTGGCCCTTGCGGTTTTTGTTGATTTTATAGGCCATTGTTTTCAGACCCCAGTATTCTGAATCGACAAGAGAACCACCGTTGTCAGACAGAATAGCGCCGAAGTGTTCGATTAAACCTTCGGCTTGCGCGTTGGACAGATCCTGACGCGCGATAAATGTGTGCTCGTAGAGCGCCATATTATTCACCATTTTCAAGCGTGCTTCAAAATCCGGGCAAATCTTCCGCGCCCAAATACGAGAGGCGACCGCGTTAAAGTAATTTGCGGAAGATGGTGGCTTATACTGCGATG
>JAJFHY010000220.1 GCA_021775375.1 Amylibacter sp.
ACTTATCAACGTACCCTTGCAAATAATTAACACGGATTTGGCCGTCTTTATCGGCATCGTTTATGCTTATCTGCCGTTCATGGTGTTACCGATTTATGCAACCCTTGAAAAACTTGACCCGTCTTATCTCGAAGCAGCCGAAGATCTGGGTTGTTCACGCGCACAAGCCTTTTGGTCAGTCACAGCCCCCTTATCAAAACCGGGCGTCATCGCGGGCTGCTTTCTGGTATTCATCCCCGCCGTGGGCGAATTCGTGATCCCCTCACTCTTGGGCGGTGCCAAAACCCTCATGATCGGTAAAGTTCTTTGGGAAGAATTCTTCTCGAACCGCGATTGGCCCGTTGCATCGGCCGTCGCCGTAATCTTACTGTTGATCCTGATCATTCCAATCGTAATGTTCCAAAAACAGCAGGAACGTGCACAGAAGGCGGAAACATGAAACGTTTTACCTTATTTAACGCCACATCGCTAACGCTGGGCTTTGCCTTCTTGTACATACCGATCCTGATCCTGGTGATCTACAGTTTCAATGAATCCCGGCTTGTGACAGTCTGGGCAGGCTTTTCCACAAAGTGGTATGGCGTCTTGTTGCACGACCAGCAATTTATTGATGCTGCCTGGGTTACTTTAAAAGTCGGCATTCTGTCGTCATGCATAGCAACCGTCCTAGGTACTATGGCAGCACTTGTCTTGGTGCGAGCCGGAAGCTTCAAGGGCCGTACATTATTCAGCGGGATGATTTACGCACCCTTGGTGATGCCCGATGTAATCACTGGCCTGTCGCTTCTTTTGTTGTTCATTTCCCTTGGGGTTGATCGCGGCGTCACAACAATTGTTTTAGCCCATGCTACGTTTTCCATGTGTTATGTATCTGTAGTCGTATCATCACGGCTGGTATCATTCGACCAAAGTCTGGAAGAGGCAGCACTCGATCTGGGGTGTTCCCAATTTGACGCTTTTAAATCCGTGACATTACCCATCATCGCCCCCGCAGTGATTTCGGGCTGGCTTTTGGCCTTTACTTTATCTCTGGACGACCTTGTGATTTCCAGCTTTACCACAGGACCATCGGCCACCACGCTACCGATAAAAATCTACAGCGCCGTGCGATTGGGTGTAAGCCCAGAGATTAACGCCCTGTCTACAATGCTGATCGGGCTTGTCACCATTGGTGTGATTACCGCATCCGTGATGACAAAACGTGCCGCTGTGCAACGCAAACGACAAGAGGCATTAGCTACCCAACAGGGTTAAATTCCTGCAAATTAGCGTCAAGCAATACGGGTTTTACTGTGATAGTATTCGCCGGTAAATATGCCATGTTGCATGACCTAAAACGGGCAATACAACCAGCAAGCCCAGAAAACCCAGAACCATACCCAAAAACATCATAGTTGCGATTATGAAAGCCCAAATCAACATAGGCACAAAGTTTTGAAACACTGCCTGCGTGCTGACAACCATCGCAGTGACAAAATCTATTTCCCGATCAAGCAGTAAAGGTAAACCGACCGCAGTTACCACATAAACAACAAATGCGAAAAATGCCCCGAGCCCCATTTCCAAGGTCAATAATATCAAACCTTGTTTTGTAACAAAAAGATCCAACACATTCGGCGCATTATCCATCGCGGAAAGTCCCATAACAATTGCGAATATCGTATGCGCAATGAACACCCAAAACATGAACCAAAACATGATCAACGCACCCACCCAGGGCACTTGTCTATTTCTTTCGGCAAAGACCAACCCCAGCACGCTGCCCCAGTCTGGCTTTCTATTTTGCTCCATCTGGCGTGACACTTCATAGAGGCCCACGGCCGCAAATGGTGCAATCAACGGGAAACCCACGACAAATGGGATACCCCACCATATTTCACCGGCCTCATAATATATAAAGTACATCACCCAGCCACCGATGACATAAACCGAGCTGAAGAAAATACCGAATAGGGGGGCCGCACAGAAATCTGACCAACCAGAACGTAAAGACGCGCTAATGTCATCTAACCCCAGATCATGAATATCAGGGATCGGGGATGCCTTTGGTAATGCAGTTGGGTCTGTCAAAATAGCCTCCATATTAATTGTTCGCAATTAAAGCAGCGTCTTCTATAGGAAACTATTTCATAAAACCGTTATTATGCGAAGGGAAAGTTTTCAGCATGCAAACCGGGTTGTGATCAGGGCTATTTCATACGTAATTCTGATAATCCCAATCCCCATTTGGTAATGCAATTGGCAGCATCAATATTCGTCGCATTTAAAAGTTTTACACGATTGCGCACGACAGAATGGACAGCACCGACGGTGACAACCGGGACAGATGGAATATAGACAGTCAAATAGTCACCACCGTTATCCTCCATGACAAACCCAAGTGTCTCTATTCCATCTGCAAAAAGTGAAATTAAGGCGGGTGGGTACACTGCATCATCTGCTGTGTGGCTTTTGAGTATATTGGAAATAACTTCATAACCGGGCAACGCCTTTTTTGCACGGCTATCAATTCCATCAACAAGTTTGCTCCCCAACTTGGTTTGCAAAAGATACCCAAGCAGAAAACATGCCATCAAAATTACAAGAATTAAGATCGCCAATACCAAAAAGGCCGTAATTGCATAATGCAGATGAAATTGCTCTTCGATAGGTATCAGAATTTTTTTAAGGATAACAAAAAGCTTAGTCAGAATGAAAAGCAATGCAGCAATTGGTAATATCGCAATTGCTCCATGGATAATATTCTTTGTTAACTTATCCTTCATTGATTGTGCCATTGCTCTTCCCCCACCGACTCAATGATCTAAACGTACACAAAACACCAATGTTTATTATAACACTTCCCTTTGCGCGTAGACCTGCCCGATTAAGCACGGCCGCGTCGGCACATTCAAGCTGTGATCTTCTCTAAAGCCAAGGGATAGTTTTATGGCAACTATTTATTGAATGTTGGTGATCCCATCAGGACTAGACCTTCGCTATTAAATCAATCAGTTAGTTTGGCGAACTGCCAAAATTCACGGATTGATAACAAAAGGGAATATAACGGTACGGCGAACCCATTTCGCATGACGTACAGTTTATTAGACTTGGCGTTGGGCCCAATAAAAATTCCACCCGACAAAAAGAAAACCGCCGTTTGCGTTGCATGCAAACAGGCGGCTTTAAGACAATTTAAAACTGTCATTGAACTGACGACGTTATACCCAAAGGCTAAATTAAAGTCCAGTTTTTCGTACTTTAAGGCGGTGCAAAATGGGTAATGTAACCAAACTGCAACCGCGGCGTAATGAAGCAAAGCAATATAAAGCACAGTGGATAACCGCATTGAGAAAATGCAAAGTAATCCACGGTACTGCGTTTAGAATTGGCAACGCCCTGATCTACGAATGGGCCAACCATGAGACATTAAAATGTATTGTTAAATATTCAACAATTGCTGATGAAACTGGTTGTTCAACCAAAACTGTACAAAGATGCATTAAAGCTCTTGAGCGTGCAGGCTTTCTACGTGTGGAGCGTTTTAACGGTCACAGCAATGCATGTAAGTTCTTTTTTGACCTTCCAAACAACAACATATCCGCCCACCCCCAGAAAAAGAGAGTGGACATCAGTGTCCACCCTAAACCTCAAACAGAGTGGACATATATGTCTGACAGAGTGGACATATGTGTCCATGGCAATAAACCTGAACCAATAAACCTAAGTAATTTGCATACGGCTGACGCCGAAGCACAAAATTTTGATGAATTTATTTCAAAGTATCCAAGAAAGGGTGATGTTAAAAAATCGAAAGCCGCATACGATACTGCAATTGCTGCAGGTATTACTCATAAACATTTGCTCTATGCAGTTCATGCCTATTCTCAGGAGAATTCAGAGAATATCGAAAATAGAAAAGTGGCATTTCTCAAATATCCAAACCTATGGCTTAAGGAACGATACTATGATCGATACCCAATGCCCAAGAGCTCGGCGAATATGGAGCTTAGATGTGGCGTAAGCCCAGCAACTATCAAAGGCATTCAGGAGGGAAAGATATATATGTGCCGCAACGTATCTGCATCACAGGCACAAGCGTTGATTGATGCTGGTCATGTAACCCGTGCACAATGCAGTTCAGCGGGTGTGATGGTATGAAATGAAGCCCGGTGTTAATAAACCAACGATACCTATGTGATCTTAAAATCCAGCTCGCGATACAATCTGAAATCTGGCATCCAAAGAACACCCAGATCGTTACATGCATCTGGAACTCTACGTTTTCCTCTGCGCTGGGTGTTTTTCGAAACCTCTTTCGTTACAACCGCACGATCGGGGCCCATTGTTGCATATCCAATGAGAAATGGGTCACGTCCAGCTTGTATGAGTTCGTCGTCAGTTAAATCGGGGGCATAAGCAGTATCGATCACAGTATTCAGATTATCTTGATTTACTTCCTCATCTAATATTAATGCTTCTTGCACCTCAGATTCATTGACCCAATCACGCAATGGGGTGCCTTTTGCAGAACCAGCAATTTCATCCCAAATTTCATAAGGCATTTTCAGGTTTCCAGCAGAGCCTTGCTCGATCAGCCAATCCCAAAATGGTGGAACTCTATCCAGCGGATAGTAATCCTCATTAGCTTGGATCAAAACGTTTGCATCTACCAGATAAAGCATTGATTAATTAGCTCCATTGACAGGTATAGCGCCCGCCAAGGACGGAATGGTTCTAAGTAATGGCTCAACAGAGCTGGGCTTTACACCAAGAACTTTTGCCGCCTTGGTATGTGTGAGTTCTCCTCCTTTTAAAGTTCTGCCTACTAACCCAATAAGGGCGTCACCGAGCCTGTGCTTTCTAACAGTGTAGTAAGATGGGCCAGTATCACCAGCTTTCTCTTTTCTACGTTTTTTAAATGCTGACCACCTGGCATAGTAAATTGCGACGAGCTCGGAATATAATCCGGCATTTATTCGTTTTGTTCTAAAAAAACGATATGCGACCATAGGATCGCTAACTTTACAGATTGTTGATATTTCTGCGATGGCTTCAATCGCAGCGTCTATATTTTCAATTTTATCAGTCTTTGGTAAACTTTCTGATGGAAGAAGAATTTCACCCGCAATATCATTACAAAAGCGCTCAACACGGTCAATCCTCGTTGTAGCAGCGACGGTTGAAGGCGCTCCACTTACTCCGGTTGATCCGAGGAGAATGTGCACAAATTCATGAATGAGCGTAAATGACCTTGCAGCTTCTGCATCTTGATCATTGATCACAATAAATGGCGCATAGGAATCTGCGATAGCGAAACCACGAAACACCTTTAAGTCGATTTTGGAATGGTGGCTCCCAAGATCTCCAATTAAGAGAACAAAAACACCAGTGTTTTCTATTCTATGCCTAAGATCAGCAAAAAGCTTTGAGGTTGAAGCATGTTTAGAACCTGGTGGATCAGCCGTATCAAGCCCAAGAATGCCTCGAACATCGCTCACAGCATTTGCCACAGTCATGTCGAGTGAAAATGCCCCGACATATGGTAACTCGCGTAATTCTTCATCATCTTCGAGGATACCTCGAACCATTCCTTGTCTTGCTTTCACATCACGTAAAAGAGCATCAAGCCGCCCGATTTCTTCACGCGATACGTCTCCAGCTCCAGACCTGAAATCTTCGCCGCGATCCCCCATTTGCGGAGGCTCACTTCTATAGAAAGTTGTAAGAGGGCGTCTGTACGATTCAGCGATTTTCATAAGCTGGCGACGGGTCGGGCTTTTCTCGCCAGCTTCCATAGCTATGAGCTTTTCAACATCGGTATCCTTTGCTGAAGAAGTCAAACCTATCCTGCGAGCCGCATCTTCGATGGACAACCCTGCAGTTTCCCGCGCCCACGTTAATATTAATGGGTTTATATTCTCAGCTCGTGACATAACACTTCTTAAGTATCAGCCTAATATTTCGAAACAAGTCTTTTCGAGATTGAGAAGCTTTTGATGATGTGACTATTCCACAAATTTAAATAACAGAAAAACGGGTCCTTCCTGCGTGGGGGGCTTCGATGGGTCGTCTATGTCGCAGAATAGTATTTGTGGCTGACCAGTTTTTTCCATTTCGTTTCGTTTCAAAACCAAATGGGGGACCGCAAAATGAAGCAAAAGATGGCCAAGTGTACCCATTCCAAATCCAATATAGAAGGACAAAGGAATGGCACGTACACAAAAATTTGTAAGCACTTGGTGAACCCGATCTGCTGCGCTGATAGATTGGGTGTTAGTGCCCACCATTGCTAGTGGACACTAAGCGGTTTTGATATGGCGTGTGGGAAGAAGCGCAATTGGTCGAATGATGGGAAACGTTCAGTCTGTTTACAAATGGCGGCTGCTGGGGTTTTTGTGGCACAGATGGCACGTCGAAGCTCGATAAATACCAACCTGATCTTCAACTGGTTGAAAGATAAGGATTATATTTCAAAGATCGAAAAACTGACGACAACGACCAACTTTTTACCTGTAGAGTTCAGCAGGCTGAGCCAGCTGAGCATTTGTTGCCGTTGCCGTATTTCAAGCCAGATGGATTGATTAGATCGAAGCCCCAAGTGTCCATCAGATTTATATCCATAATAGCGTTGATGGCAGTGCATTTGTGCAGCTTTTGAAAGACTTGGTTACATGATTCCAGTTCCTGCAAATACCAAGGTTTATTGTTTGAAGTACGTTTGTGGATGTCGATAAATCTCAAGGCTCCAGCATCGTTGTACAGGCCATCGAACGCATGTCACAGCTTATGTTGTGGAGAAAGATGCGGGGGGTCCAAAACGAAATACGCAACACTAATGCATTTGGTGCCACATAGATTTGCCTTTAGACAGCGAACTTCCCGAAAATTCATTCTAATGACCGCTGAGCAGGCTAAACGGACCATGGCTGAAAGGGAAGTTCAGGTCGGATAGCGGACATTTGCCTAAATCAAACACACCTGCTTGCCACTAACCAAAGCAGAAATTGGGGCGATTGACTTGAGAAGCCGATGGTTGTCCACTTTGAGCCCAACTAGTCCATTTTCCGCGGTGCAGCAAATGTCCGCTCGGCCGACTAAGGCTTGATGCTCCAGTTAGTGGGAGGCCTATCGTGAAACAGAAGTACATTTCGGATGCAATCGTTACCGACAAGCTGGGTTCATATTCCGCTGAACTTAGAGAACTTGGCCTGTCACGGCTTCATTTGACGGGCGGCCGGTTAAACAACCGGGCAGAGGTTTCGCATCAACAAACACGACGCCGAGAACGCCGAATGGGGCGATTTAAGTCACCCGGATCAATACAGCGATTTCTGTCGGTTCACGATGCCTTCTACAATTACTTCAATTTGCAATGCCACCTGATCTCTCGCTTAACCCTCCATCAAATGCGCACCAAGGCATTCACGGAATGGCATGAAATTGTGGTGACTTAATCTCGAATTGTGTAGACCTATTTAGGTCGCCTGAGTTAATGTGATAATGTCGTGAAATGTTTAATCACTCGGATGGTTAATGCGTACAAGTGATTATGGTAACTGTTGATAGCATGGCTATGTGAGGGTCAAATTTGAAAAAATTATATAGCGCCTCTGTGATAACGTTTGTTAGCCTGTTGTTTATAGCTATAATCCGACCAGAAGTGATTACAAAAATATTATTTAAACCAGGCAAAACAGCACAAATATCAGCTGGTAAAATAACTTATTTGCAAAGCTGTTCCAGTTGTCATGGAGATAATCTTCAAGGCCAAGATAATTGGAAAAGCCCTTTAGCCTCTGGCAGATTTCCCGCGCCACCGCATAATGAAGATGGTCATACCTGGCATCATTCAGATCAAATACTTTTCACAATAACAAAATTCGGACCCGCTGCAATAATCGGGGATGATTATGAAAGCGATATGCCTGGTTTTAATGACATCTTAAATGATGATGAAATCAGGGCCGTATTGGCTTATATCAAAAGCACATGGCCAAAACGTAGACAAGAATATCAGCAAAAGATAACGCGAGCAGCTAAAGAGTAAAACCCATCAAATTGTCAAGGCGTTCCCTAATGGGCTTATCAGCGATAATAGTGTTACATAATGGCATATGGTAATTACAGCTTATCACTTAGCAAACTTTCAGCCCTCCATTCCTTTAAAATTTACTAAACAGTATTTTGAAAGAATGAGGAAGGTTTTGTCATCCATTGAAGCTAAGCGACAGCGTTACCCTGCTCATGTAGGTTTAAACTCACAATGCCCCAAGAAGACATCTAGCATATATATTAAAAGGGCTATTCGAAATCTCTTCAATATAGTATTGTGCGAGGATGAAAGCCGTGATGCTTATTGTTTTAACCGCGATGCTTGTCTTCGTGTTATCTGGCGCTACCTATGCAAAAGGTGGAGAGATAGTTATTGCTTACGATGTTGGAAATTACATAACCAAGCAGGATAGTCTTGCAAATTCCCACTCAAAACATCCAGCGTCCAATGAATACAATGAGGAACGTGAGGGTGAGAAGCATGTGGAACATTCATGCCATATATTTGGCGTTCTGACTGATAAATTCAATTTTTATGACTGTCGTATTTATTCAAATAAAGACGGTCACCATTCTCCTCTCAAAACGCAAATTTCTTTCTTGGAGTTCATAAAGCCACCTAGATCCTAGCTGCTGTTTTCAGCTCAAGGGCTGTCAATAATTGTTAGATTTAAGGAGGTTGGAAATGAAAACGAATTCAGTAATTAACCAGATTGGGAGGTCAGTATTTATTGGCGCTCGGTCATTTACGACAACACCACCACATAAATTAAACCGCAACTTATGGGCGGTTTCTTTTTTCTCTATAATTTTAGGTCTTTTTCTTACGCTGGGAGGGTTGCCGGCCTATGCTCAAAGTTCCGAATTCAAGCAAGCTGTTGCCCAAGCCGCTGCAAAAGACAAAGACATTGCGGCATTTTATAAGGCAAGGGCTTACAAGCCGATCTGGACCAGTAATCGAGACCGCCAGCGGCGTCGAGCCTTTATCAATGCTGCCAATAATGCGCAAAATCACGGGCTTCCCACTGGTCGTTATGACGCTGCACAGTTAAAACGCAACTTTAATTCGGCCAGATCGACCAAAAAACGGGGCGTATTGGAAGTGGCAATTACAAAGCGATTTCTTATGTATGCTCAGGATATCCAGTCAGGTGTTCTTGAGCCTCGACGGATTGATAAAAACATGACTTTGAGACCGCCACGTCGAAATCGATTGGCCATTTTAACCTCATTCGCCAAAAGCAACCCCGCGGCTTATATAAAAACTCTGCCACCACAACATCCTGACTATGGTCGGCTGTTGGAAGAGAAACGCCGGCTGGAACGGATTATCGCTCAAGGTGGTTGGGGCACGGCTGTAAAAGCTAAAAAATTGAAACAAGGGCAAAACGGCCAACAAGTCAATACTCTAAAGCGAAGATTGACCGCGATGGGGTATGGCAGGTTGGGATCGTCCGCTGCTTACGATGCATCTGTAGTCAATGCTGTGAAGCTATTTCAAGTCGATCACGGTTTGAATTCCGATGGGACGGCTGGTGGTATTACGCTGGCTGCGGTCAACGCTTCCGCAACACAACGTCTGATGCAGGTTGTCATAGGACTTGAGCGTCTGCGCTGGCTGAACAAGCCCCTTGGTAAACGGCACATAATGGTAAATGAAGCCGATTTTAGGGCTACTGTTTTTGACAATGGAAAACCAACGCTTACGACACGTGTTGTTGTTGGTATGGCTGGCCGGTGGCGGACGCCGGAATTTGAGGATTCGATGACCCATATGGTTATCAATCCTTCGTGGTTTGTTCCCGGCTCAATTGCCGGTGGAGAATACCTGCCGTTGCTGCAGAAGAATGCTAATGCTCTTAGTCGGCAGGGAATTGAAATCCGGGATAGCAGCGGTCTCCGTGTCGATCCGACCAAAGTCGACTTTTCCAAGTACAGCAAGAACAACTTTCCGTTCAGTATGAAACAGCCACCCAGCAACGGTAATGCTTTAGGCAGGGTGAAGTTTATGTTCCCGAATAAGCACGCTATTTATCTTCATGATACTCCGGCCAAAAACCTGTTTGGAATGGATATACGCACGTTCAGCCATGGTTGCGTACGAGTACAAAAGCCGCTGGAATTGGCATATACGCTGTTAGCCCCGCAATCTTCCAACCCCAAAAAGTTGTTTGATGGAATACTGGCATCAGGCAAAGAGGTAAGGGTAAATTTGAAAACGCCTGTCCCAATTTACCTTGTGTATCGGACCGCTTGGATAAATGCGAAGGGCCGCCCTAACTACAGGGCAGATTCATACGGCGTGGACAAGAAGGTTTATTCTGCGTTGGTTAAAGCAGGCGTTGTGCTTATGTAGGCAATTCTTGGCGACTTTATTTTGACCACTGCGTTAGTGGTGTGTTTGATCAAAAACACGGGCCTGTTTCTGTTTAAAGGGTATCGTGTTCGTGATGGAACTTTTGCCGCCCGCGCAGGTATATACTTTCGAAGCCAAATACCAGCACCATACCCAGAACTGCGATGCCGACAATCATCGGATCCGACTGCCATTTCAGCACTGTGAATGCGGACAACACCAGAATATCCAGTGCAATGGCCGTCAACATGACCCAGCCCTTTGCGTTGATTTCGTCGCGCAGGTTTTTGTAGACACCCCAATGGATCAAAATGTCCATCACCAGATAGAAAAATGCACCCAGCGAAGCAATGCGGGACAGATCGAAAAATACGGTTAGAAAACCTGCGATGACCACTGTGTAAACAAGAGTGTGGTCGCGGATGACTCCGGGCATGCCAAAATGACTATGCGGGATAAGTTTCATGTCAGTTAACATTGCCAGCATTCGACTGACTGCAAATACGCTAGCAATCAGGCCCGATGCTGTGGCTACAACAGCGAGTACAACTGTTAGGTAAAAACCGGTTTGCCCCAATGCAGGCGCGGCGGCTTCGGCCAATGCATAATCTTTCGCGGCAACGATCTGATTAAGGGAAAGGCTTGATCCAACGGCATAGGCAACCAGCAAATAGACGACAACACAGGCCCCGATGGAGTACATGATTGATTTACCGACATTGCGGTGTGGATCAGTGATTTCAGCACCACTGTTTGTGATTGTGGTAAACCCCTTGAAAGCAAGGATAGACAGGGCAACTGATGCCACAAAGCCCGAAAGGGCAAAGTTGCCGGCCTCTTCGGAACTGGCCGCAAATGAAAATCCGGAAGCCCAAATTGCCGCCGCCCCAAATAAGGCAATTCCACCCACTTTCAGGACCGCCATTACGATGGAGAACAGTCCTACGGATCGGTTTCCAGATACATTCACAAGATAGGCAAAAATTATCAGTCCGACCCCAAGAACCGGAACAAGTGGGCTGCTATTGTCGATACCAAAAGCGCGTAAAGTATACGTCCCGAAAGTTCGCGCAACCAGACTTTCGTTGATCACCATCGATAAGGCCATCAATAATGCGGCGGCAGCTGCCACGGTCGTTGGGCCATAGGCTTTTTGAAGGATCATCGCGATCCCCCCCGCAGACGGAAATGCGTTTGACATCTTGATGTAAGTATAAGCGCTGAATGCGGTTACGATAGCACCGGCAATGAACGATAGTGGAAAAAGCGGTCCAGCCAGTTCTGCGATTTGCCCCGTCAACGCGAAAATCCCGGCACCAATCATGACACCAGTACCCATAGCTATGCCGCCTGAAAGTGAAATGCTATCCTTTTGATACCCCTGATCCATACCCTATGGTTATCCTTTTATTAAAGTGGCCGCCCAGACAATGTCCGGACGGCTTGTGCAAAAGCGCTAAACTTGGGCGCGACTAAATCTAGATTGCTTGTACTGCCGCTTCAAGCATTCCTCGAACTTGTTAATGTACAGCTCATTTGTGAACCTTTACTGGGGCTTCTTTGCGAATGCCCTTGGTTGATACCATATTAGCGACGATAAATAACGTGACCAATAGTAAGGCGAAGCTGCTGATGGCTGGACCTATTTCATACCCAAACATTGTAGATGTCTCCTTTTAAATACCGCTTAGGAAAATGACCTCGAACCTATTGCCCAAAAGCCATTGTCATATCAGTTGTTGTTTGTTGTCGAGTTTTGCATTGCCGCGCCTTGTGCCTTTTTCATCGGTGCATTTGCGTTTTGACGCTTCAAACGCATTTCCATTTTGTCGGCAGGTGCCGCCATTTCTGCCTCGGTCACCAGACCATCGCCGTTTGCATCAAGGTTCTGGAATTTATCCACCATCTGATTTCGGATGCGCGCAGAGTGCAGAACTTCAAATTCTTCAATGGAAAGTGCGTTGTCACCATCTGCGTCTTGCGCCTTCAATTCAACCAGAAGCCCGTTGCGCAGCTCTTCTGGGCTGACAGATCCATCTTTGTCGGTATCAAACGCTTGCTGCATGCCGCTGCTCATCATGCCGCCGCCCATCATTCCAGCGCCCATTCCAGAACCCATGCCGCCACTGTTCATCAGACCGTGCATGCGTTCCATCATTTGCATCATGCCGCCACCCATCATGCCGCCATGTCCGCCGTGCGGCATCGCAGCACCTGTAGGTGTGTTAGCACCGTGGCCGTGTTTTTGGTTTGCTAAAGTAGGGGTAGAAACCAGTGCCAGACCAACTGATGCTGCAGCAACGGAAATCCAAAGTTTAGAGGAGGTTTTCATAATTGTGATTCCTTTTGTTAAAGTTGTGATATGCCAAGTCTAGGCGCCAGATTTCACATAAATATGTCAGTACATGTGCGAGTTTGTATCAAACTGTCGCAAACTCGGGAAACGACATAGATTGCGACAAAATTCCATGCCATTATTTTCTATTTTTTGTTAGGGTTCAAACAAGGAGAACAATGATGGACACAACGCCTAATATTCTTGTTGTTGATGATCACAGAGATATCCGTGACGGGCTAACAAGATACCTCAAAAAAAACGGGATGCGGGCAAGCGGTGTCGCCGATGCTGTTGCTATGGATGCTGCCCTGAAGGTTGGTTCATTTGATCTTATTGTTCTTGATGTGATGATGCCGGGCGAGGACGGGCTATCTGTTTGTCGGCGCTTGAGAGCAACCGGCCAGATCCCCATTCTAATGTTGACAGCTCTGGGTGATGAGACAGATCGGATCGTTGGACTGGAAATGGGTGCGGATGATTATTTGCCGAAACCTTTCAATCCGCGCGAATTATTGGCAAGGATCAAGGCTATTCTACGACGGATAGACCGCAAACAAATCTCCGGCGGATCACTGGCCGGTCGTCGTTTGTTTTTTGATCGTTGGATACTTGATACTGATCGGCGCATTTTATCGGATGACTTAGGTGATGATGTCAAACTGACTACGGCAGAATTCCGTCTTCTGACGGTTTTTCTTGAACGCCCCCGTTTCGTGCTCAGCCGTGATCAGTTGCTTGACCTCACAAGTGGACGTAATGCGCAGGTATTTGACCGTACCATTGATAATCAGATCAGCCGTCTTCGGCGTAAGATTGAACGTGACCCGTCAAATCCGACACTAATTACAACCGTATGGGGCGGAGGGTATAGCTTTGCGACCGATGTAAGTGAGGCTTCATGAAAGCGTTGTCACGGTTTTTCCGATCTGTTGGAGGACAACTTTTGTTGCTGCTATTGATTGCAGTGCTAGTGACCCAGAGTCTAAGTCTGTTGCTGTTTTCTGACGAGCGCAATCGCGCGGTGCGCGCAGCAATGGGTTTGGAGGCCGCGGGGCGTGCAGCGAATGTGGCCTTGCTTCTGGACGAGGCGCCAGAGTCTATGCAGGCCGCCATACTGAGATCGGCTGACTCTCCGCTGGTGCGATTTAGCCTGGATGACACACCCAACGCTGCGCCAGAAAATAAAACGGCAACCCATTTACTCGCACGTGTCCGAAGGATTCTAGGCGGCACGATAGATCGGAAAATATATGGAGGAGTTAGCCATATTGCAAGCGACACAAATTGGCAGATGGAACGCATGCCCAATGAAATGCACCCAATGCATGAAGCGATGTTGGCACAAAGCACCGAACCGTTCAGACTTAACATGTCTATCGAACTGGCAGGAGGGCGCTGGCTAAATGTTCAGTCAATGTTTCATCGACCGGCGGCACAGTGGTCGCAAACCTCGCTATTTTCGATTATACTCATGGTAACAGCTATTATTCTTGTCGTTTGGATTATGGGACGCAGAATCGTTAGCCCCATGAATGCACTTGCGCAAGGGGCAGAGCGACTGGGGCGCGGGATAGAAACAGAGCCCTTGCCTGTCACAGGGCCGCGTGAAATTCGCGATACGGTTGCTGCATTCAACAGAATGCAGACCCGCCTGACCCGTTTTGTCAAAAACCGAACACATTTGCTAGCCGCTTTGGGACATGATCTTCGATCTCCTTTGACAGCGATGCGTATACGGTTGGAACTGTTAGAGGAAACCGAAGACAGCATTCGTCTGAAGGCAATGGTTGACGAAATGCAATCCATGGTGGAGGCCACTTTGGAATTTGCACATAGTGCCGCTGTTTCTGAACCCGTGGTAAAAGTTGATATTGCGGACCTTCTTTATGAACTTGTTGAAGACATTAAAGTTGGCGGTGTCAAAACATCGCTTTCTGGTGCGAGATCAGTGCCGCTCATTGTCCGTCCGATTGCACTTAAACGGGCGCTTCGCAACCTAATTGACAATGCAATCCGATATGGAGGGTGCGTTGATGTTGTGCTCGATCAGTTTGATGGAATGGTACAGATTAACATAGCAGATGAAGGCCCTGGGTTGCCTGAGGATCAGATCGCGCGAGTGTTTGAACCCTTTATAAGGTTGGAAAGATCTCGAAACCGGGGCACTGGTGGTACCGGTCTTGGGCTTGCTATAGCGCGCACCATAGTTCAGTCGCATGGCGGCGAAATTGTGCTGTCCAATCGGCCAGAAGGTGGGCTTCTGGCTACGGTTCGTATTCCACTAATGGCAAAATAAGGCAGGTTTAACCGAAGAAAAGTATTTTCCGGAAGCCCTGTGCTTCCAGATTGATAAGATTGTTTCAACAAGGCCAGTTTGCTTGGATTGTGCAATTGTGATACGAATATACAACGGTCAAAACAGTCTAATCAAGGTATTCGATCATGGTGACGTCTTTGAAACGGCAAGATTTTTTAAGACCGATTATTGCTGCCCTTCTTCTTACACTGGCGCAGAGATATTCTATCTGATTGTCTGGGGTATGGTACTTTTTCCTCAAGGCCCATTCCTATCGAAGCTTGTGTGGACACTTACGTGTGCCATTGCAATGGGAAGCGTAATTGCTGTTTTAACAATAGCCCTCGTGGTCGGACGACTTCATGGCAGAACAGCATTCTTTGCCTGTGCATGCATCTTGTTTTTGATTGGGACTGGCTGCGCGTTTCTTTGCAGTCGGATTGATGCCGTTATGAATTACTTTGGCGGTCCAGAAAATACACAATTGTTTTTTATGTCTGGTATCATTCCGTCCGTCATAGGTGGCCTTGTGTATGGCTGGTTGTTGTATTCCGATACGGGGCAATCAGTTATGGCACGATACATATTATAGCAGCGTAAATGGCGACCCACGGCTGGTAAGCGTGTATTGGTTGTCAGCTCTATTTGAATGAAACTTTACAAAACCCCTTTGGAGGTACATCCAGCGCACTATTGAATTTGCTGGACATGTTTTGAAATGCAATCAGGCCGGTTAACTCGACAAGTGCATCATCCTGAAAATGCAGTTTCAACTTCGAAAATAATTTATCATCCACTTGCTGATCCGTGTAAGTCATAGCTTCAGAATATTCCAATGCGGACTTTTCTCTTTCGTCAAAAAGAGCACTGCTGCGCCAATTGTCCAAAGCCTCGATTTTTGTCATATCAACGCCTCGTTTAAGCAAGGTCGCGGAATTGATATCTATACAAAAAGCGCAGTGGTTGATTTGGGAAACCCGCACTGTGACCAAAGACCGAAGAGGGGGATCAATAGGTGATTTTCGCCGATTAAAAGCACCGTACAATAGAGCCAGCGTAGAGAATATCCATGGTGAGCGCCCCCACAGCAATCCGGAGTCTAGGACCGCGCCATAGGTGCGTTTTTGTTTCCAAAAAAACAATCGTATAAACCATGGGTATTTTGAAATGGGTTTTGGATTGATGCGCATTATTTATTACCTTTATTTTCCATTTGAGAATTCGAGTGAATTTCAATTCACCAATAGCAACCTATGTCCATAGAATGTCAGGCTGCCCTCGACCGCCAATAGCTTTGATTTCCTCAGTATCCAGCAAATTTTCAAGCGGTATCGACAGTATTGCCGCAGTTTCGGCAACGATATGTGCCCAGGATGTGCGATTGGCAAACATCATACCGTTCAAATCAAGAGTTCCGCCATGATTTATGAACCCAATCGCTTTGGTTGTCTTTGGGCCAGTGTCAATCCTGCGCAATGTGCCCAAAAAGGGTTCTGGACGCGTATGGGTGACAAACAGGCGCGGCTTTTCTGTGGGAAATAAGTTTGTCAGAAATGTATCGTCTGCAGCATAAGTCGCTTCATATTCGTCTCGTGGTACGCGCAGCTTCCCGGGCTCGAGAATGTATACAAGTGCGCTCGATACGTGTCTTTCCTGAAGACGCACACCAGCCTGACGACAGGCCTCAAGCTGGTAGGCGCCAGTCGCGGACAGTATAATCTTGGCATCTTTGGGGTCGCCCGCAAGAACGGCAGCACCGTTGTCATATAGTTGATCTGCAATCTGCGGTGAAATCCTGTTATGGACTGGCCGTTTTGGTACGATGAGAACTGCTATCTTTCCACGAGTGCGAAAGATACCGCTCATTGTGGCAACAGCAGTGTTGGCGTCGGGGGGAAACAAAACAGAAATTGTGTCGGACATCTCGCCCAGCAGTGCTTCAGATAACGTAGTGTCTTGGTGAGAAATTTCGTTTTTCGAGTTTTCCCATGTGTGCGACGTCAGTACAATAGGGACTGAAAGCCAGCCTGCTGGTCGTCCTGCGATAGCGAGTTGCCGTGCAAATGTAACTTCTTGCCGTATCGCGCCAAGCATTTTTGGGGCAAAGGCTTCGTATGTTACGACAAGATTGATACCGCCTTTGTTACCAAACGCAGCACACACGGTTGCCTCTTCATTCAGCGCGGTAATAACACAGCCCAAAGGAGATTCTGCCACACCTGTCTCTACTTCAAATACTCTGTGCTTTAGAAAATCGAGTGTATGGTCAAGTCGGTTGCTTCTAAGTTCATCTGGGTTCCCCAATCGCGGCCGCAACGCAGGGTTGGCTTTGACAATAGAGCAGAAGTGTCGGTCCAAAGCGGCCATTGGTGACATCGCTTCATTGATTTTATGTATTTCTTCTTTTGGAATCTTTGGCAGTTTGACAAATCGGCTTGCCAATGCGTGATCTTTTTCGCGGGGGCGTTCTTGGATTGCATGGGTTTCAAGTTCAGCCACTGCATTCTTGAGTGTTGTCGGCGGCACATACAATCGCTTGGCCCCTTGATTGAACAATTCCCGGCTTTGAGCATCCGTAGACGGATTTTTGGGAAGCGGCAGATTATGGGCGCGATTGGTTCCTGCACCTGGGAAGCCGAAACCTTTGATTGTTTCTGCGACACCATAATGCAATTGGTTGCGCGGTGCGCAATTTGTGTCTTCACTAGAAGGTACGCTTTTTAGAAGACTGTTCTCCATAGTGTAAATGCCCCAAGCGATGCTGGCGGGGTCGCGCCCGTCCAAACCGATGGGCTGGAACCCATTTAACCGAAGGTGCTTGTGGAACCACTTTTCGCCGCCCAGTTGTTCGATCTGGGTTCGTTGCTCGATACGGCGACCATTTAATATCATGATTGGCGCGACAGGACCGCTATCTTGCTGACGCCACCAACGCGGCGCCCAATCGCTGCCGCGTTGCTCCTCAAAAGCACCATCGCTTAGAAATGCAACCAGTCGCTCTCCGCGAAGCGGTGCATGAACATATTGTAGTTCCGTGAAGCCCAAATATCCACCTTCTTGTGTCCCGCCAGCCGTTTGAGCGTTGATATGAGAACCAAGGGGGGATCCAGGTGACCCGTCTGGCGCAAGCGCAAAAGAGTAAAAATCCGAAACAAAACGAGTTAAGCCACCCTCGTCCCAATGATAGCGTTCAGCGTGTTTTGGAAGCACATTTCCAACAATGACATTAAGTGCGTCCACGGCAGCGACGCAGTGACCCTGACCCATCATCCAACTTCGCGTTATACCATCCAGAGCATTTAGGGTCAGATATGCTGCATAGGCCGGAACCATATTCAACGAACCGCCGGTATGACCCTCGGGGTTGGTTTTGAAATCGGATATATCAAGTGTATCACCGTTTAACCGCACTCTGTTTGCATAGGTCATATGAACGACAAGCCACATGCCGGCACTGGCAATCCGGTCAACCGCTGCCAGTCTGCGATACCCGGTTTCGGCATT
>JAJFHY010000023.1 GCA_021775375.1 Amylibacter sp.
TGCTTTCGGGTTAAGCCGCTGGTCAATGCAACGCGTACTGCTTCCTGTCTAAATTCTATTGTATGTTTCGTTCCCATTGTCGTTCTCCTTTTGCGCATAATACGCGGTTAAAGGAGCGGCACAATTCCGCGACAGGACCAACCTGTCTATGGGAGTATTTCTTATAACCGTGTCTTAATGGAAATTATTGAGGCATATTTTCGCGATTATAAGCATCATCCAGAGAACTTTAACCCTACTTTCTTGGTGAATGATATATTGAGGTTTTGGAAAACACTTTGTCTGAATTATGAACACAAAAGGAACAAGCGTGACGATAAGAAAGCTATTAAGCAAAAAATAAAAAACTTAAAGTTAAAGTTTAGCAGGATGCTAACCTGTTTTGGTAGTATAGTCGCTATTATCGACCATGAGAAAAATGTGGAGCCAGGTGTATTAATTGATCTCGCGGCCAAAACACCTAGAGCACGACTGACAGATGTTGTTGGGAGATACCCGTGTTTGAAACATCATATGGATACAATTAATACTGAGTACAGCTGGTTTCTACAATTAACCAACATACCAGAAGATGAGTTAATCGAAGCTTTTAAAGATCAAGGTGTTAAAAGTGATGCTTTTAAAAGAGCGGATAAGTTTGGAAGCGCTATGTTTAACATTGTAAAATACATTGCAGAGGAGCGGGGATACTTAAGGTATCTTTTGATATAATGTACTTTTTTGGCGTATCTTTTTCTAACCAGAGAATTGATCAATTATTCGATCTATCTAGGCTTGTTTTACAACCTGATTTTGCCCGCAAGGCTCATATAACATTAAGAGGGCCATATAAGCGAAAACCTAGTTCGCGGAATTGGATTGGTGCTCAACTTGAGCCAATTGTTCTATCCAAACCAGATGTTTTTTTTAATAATGCCCAACATACTGTTTTTATTAGATGTGAAATACCATTTATAAACGACAATTGGTATAAGCCAGATTATCCAGATGGTACTCCTCATTTATCAATTTATGATGGCGGGGATCGAAAATTTGCTTGGCAAGTAATGCAATCGCTTCAAAAATTCCCTTGGAATATTGAATTAGTACCAACGAAAATGAAGGTTATTAATTCGAAGGAAGTATTGGAAACTAGTTATTTAGTTAATTCTAAAAAATATGAAAATTATTGGGATGATATTGGTGTTCCCACATACACAATGGAACAATTAAAGGAAATGCATATTGGCCAGAGAATTTTCCTTTTTGAAAAAATATGCAGGAGAATACACTTTTTGAATAAGGTTGATGTAAGTCTGTTTGATTATATCGAAAATTAGTCATGCACAGCGATCGGCCCGATGATGTGCAAAACTTCACCCCGAACAACTGGCCCCGCCCAGCACACAGAACTTTGCGCAATGGGGGTGGTTCAGTTTTACGTCGCCTTCGGCCTGTTTCAGTGTTTCACCCAACTCGAATTCAGGACTGTAGGCCAGTAATGTGCAGGCCAGAACTGCGGGCCTGTCGGCGCCTTTGCGTTTGACCACCATACGCGATGACGAACACATTACGTCGTGATGGGTTTTTCCCAGTATATCCCAACAAGCGGTGGTGATTTCAGGCACATCCACGGCTTCGTCCATTTCCGGAAAAAGTACAGTCATGGCAGGATTGTGGGCATCAATGTCAAACCCGTGTTTTTGAAACAGGGCTTTGTAACCCGCGCGGCTTTCTGTATCATTGTCGCCCCATAATGTACGACCCGCGATAGCCATTTTAAAGCCGTTGTCGCGCAGCCATTCCATGCCTTTGAGCGTAACGTCATAACTACCGCGTCCACGCATCTGGTCGTGCAGCTCGGCTTTGAAGTGGTCAAGTGACACCCGCAATGTCAGTTTATCGCCGAATTCGGCCTGCAATTTCAGTAATCCCGCTTTGATCGATTTGCGCATCATCGGCAGCATGGCATTGGTCAGGATCAACACCTGATAACCGCGTGTAAGGCAAGCTTGCGCCATTGCGATCATATCAGGGTTCATAAAAGGCTCGCCACCGGTAAAGCCGATTTCGGTTGTTGGCCAATTTTGCTGCTTGATCTGATCAAGATAATCTTCGACTTCAGCGGTGGAAATATAAACCAAAGCATCGTTTTGCGGCGAGCTTTCGATATAACAGTTCAAACACTCGATATTGCACAGGGTTCCTGTGTTAAACCACAGTGTGGTTGCACCAATTAATGGCACAGAGGCACGGGTCTCACCCTTGGCTGTTATTTCGGGGTGTTCAAACTTCCCAAGTGGTTCGGCTTTGCCGGTGTCAAAAGATTGGTCGTTCATACATATATGCCTGTTCATATTTTATATCTGGCTACACTTTTCACGCCTCTTTGGAAAGGAGTTTGCTAATACCCCACATTCTTGTGATTGTTTGCAACGAGATGTGTGTTTTCCTTGCAGCAAGGGCAGGGCTTTGCGATAGTCATGGAAATTTAAGAAGGTTTGGCCTGATGGCAGCGCAAGTTATTCCCGTAGAAAATTTTGATCTGGTCATTATCGGTGGTACGGGAGATTTGGCAAAACGGAAAATTCTGCCGGGGCTTTACAGGCGTATGTGTGCAGGGCAAATGCCTGAAGATGCGCGAATTATAGCAGCGGCACGGACTGATATCAGCCAATCTGAATACATAGCTATGGTGAAGAAATCTTTAGAGGATTTCGTCAAATCCAAGAAACGCAACGAAAAGAAAATTGCGGAATTTCTGAAACGGATCTCATATATCAAACTTGATGCATTGGGAACCGAGGGTTGGAAAGAACTGGCCGGAAGTCTGCGCAAAGATGTCATTCATGCGTTTTATTTTTCTGTAGGGCCTTCATTGTTCGCGCCTTTGGCTGAACGCTTGCTGAAGTATAAAATCACTGACGACAAAACCCGCATTGTCGTTGAAAAACCATTCGGGCGCGATCTTGAATCGGCAAAGGCATTAAACGAAGAGCTGGCGCATAGTTTTCATGAAGATCAGATTTTCCGCATTGATCATTATCTGGGTAAAGAAACCGTGCAAAACCTTATGGCTTTACGCTTTGCCAATGCATTGTTCGAACCTTTGTGGAATTCAATGCACATAGACCATGTTCAGATAACCGTGGCCGAAAGTCTTGGGGTAGAAGGGCGCGGGGCTTATTATGACAAGTCGGGTGCAATTCGGGATATGGTGCAAAATCACCTTATGCAATTGTTATGCCTGACTGCCATGGAACCCCCAGCCGTTTTTGATGCAGCTTCCGTGCGTGATGAAAAACTGAAAGTAATCAAAGCATTGGAACCCATTCAGGACGATGACGTTATAAGGGGGCAATACCGTGCGGATGGAAAAGGCACCAGCTACCCAGACGAGAGCGGTAATCCCGACACTACCACGGAAAGCTATATCGCCATGAAAGTGATCCTGTCCAACTGGCGTTGGGTGGGTACGCCGTTCTATTTACGAACGGGTAAGAAACTGCGCAACCGGATGTCTGAAATTGCCATTATATTCAAAGACCCTCCGCATTCTATTTTTAAAGACAGCAACGATCTAAAGGGCAATGTGTTGACAATCCGTCTGCAACCCGACGAAGGCGTCAATTTAAGCATGACGATCAAGGAACCGGGGCCGGGTGGTATGCGTTTGACCGAAGTGCCGCTTGATATGACTTTTGCCGAAGCCCTGGGCGATGATGAAACGGGTATACCAGATGCTTATGAACGTCTGATTATGGATGTGATCCGTGGCGATCAGACTTTGTTTATGCGCGGTGACGAGGTTGAAGCAGCTTGGGCTTGGGTTGATCCCATCATTAAGCAGTGGGCGGAAAACCCCACAAAGCCAGCCGGATATGATGCAGGCAGTAATGGGCCGGACGACAGTCTGATGCTGTTACACAAAGATGGCCGTCGCTGGCGTGAGATTACATTATGAGCGTTTTGCTGGATTACCCTGACTATGAGACCCTGATGATGGGAATGGCGCGCATTGTGGCAAAGCAATTGACGGTGGCTTTGGCCGAGAATGGCAAGGCGACTTTGGCGGTGCCCGGCGGCACAACGCCTGCGCCATTTCTGGAGCGCCTCAGCCTGATGGAGCTGGATTGGAAAAATGTCACCATATTGCTGACTGATGAGCGTTTACAGCCAAGTGACCCATTCCGGTTAAATTACCGTATGGTTGACCACTATCTTAGCCAAAATGCATCAAGTGTGGCGCAAATATTGCCGATGGCTGCGGCTGATCAACCCCCTGATGAAGCGTTAAAAGCTGCGACCACACTTTATAAACCCTATTTACCCATAGATGTGCTGGTGGTCGGCATGGGGATCGATATGCATACAGCCAGCCTGTTTCCGGATGCGGCCGAGCTAAAGGCCGCCCTGTCTGCAGATGCACCACCCCTGATGGTGATCAACAGCCCATCTCAACCAGAGCAACGTATAACACTGACCGCACCTGTATTATCGGCAGCAAAAAACAGCCATGTCCTGATCGCTGGGCCGGAAAAACTGGCGTCATTTATCGACGCGGAAGAGGGTGGCGGGCCAGTTGCAGAAGCACCCATCCGGTGTGTTTTGCAGGCGACTAATTTGGCGTTGGTGCATCATACGTTGGGTATATAAACAACTATTGATTGGCGAAGTGTCTGTCGAATTTGTACAGAATTCCGATTTATGCCATAATGACCCGATGTATTTTACAGGGGGATTTTATGAAACCTATTACAAATCTTATTCAACTATTTTTCACTGTGGGCATTGCTTTATTTGCAAGTGAAACAGCAGTGTTTGCCGCCAGTGATGTTCATAAGGAAATAGGTTATGTTGTCAGTAGCTGGGAAGATACACCATCCAAGCAGGGCCTGTTGCCCATAGCATTTAAAGAGTCGTTAGTGGCAGCTGCTCATGCAAGTTATTCAGAGAACTCTGCCGGCAATCATCGCGCAATGAAAACGCATGTAGGCCATGTGCGCCATGCCATTGACCCAACACTTGAGGCAGGTGGCCCCGGTATGGGCTATGGACTGCTAAAAGCGATCCGCGGTGCGATTGAACATATGACGCTTGCCAGTGAATTATCGAGCGCATCTGAAGCGGTTAAAACCCATTCCGTGCATGTGCTGAGCGCCCTAAACAATGCTTTGGAACGCACTAATCTGGCATTGATAGAAGCCGATGCGATTATGGCCGCATCCAACGCCGACGATGCTCTGCCCCATGCGGTAGAAATGGCGAAGCTGACAAAAGCCGCTTTTGCGGGTGTTGATGCAAACGGTGACGGAAAAATCAGCTGGGAAAAGGGCGAAGGCGGCCTGCAAGTGGCGGACAAACACATGGGTTATATACTGGATGCAGAAGGCCTGAAGCGGTAGTTCACTGGAGCGGGTAACGGGAATTGAACCCGTAACTTAAGCTTGGGGAATGTTTTAAAGGCGATACAAACAATATCAATAAAGGAATAAACTAAATCCCTCCAAATAATTAACAGGTTGAAACGGATGTTGCGTCACATATGGCCTTCTAATCTGGTGACTATGCCGAGCCCATCAGCATTGTATATGTTAACATTGCATTTGATGCTCAATTGATCACAATGGCAGCTTTGAGTGATGATCTAGACAATAGATGGATATAACAGGTGACCTGCAGCCCAAGCACTCCAGAGTTTATGGTGTTTGTACGAAGCCATGAAACTTAATGAATTCAAAGTATTTTTTGCATAGGGCAATATACCTATCCTTTGGGAATTGATCCAAATTCATACCAAGTCGGCCTAGTGAAGCGAAGATGTATAATCCAAAATGCACTTCACTAATCTCTAACATTGAGTTGTATTTTCGAATTGCGCTTCCAGCGCTCTTGGAACCGGGTCTATAAAAACTTAGGCAATAGCGTACAAGATCACAACAAGGATAACCGTGCGTATTCGATCCTCTCCAGTCAATTACACGAAAATCCCCCATAAATGGGCTAATGATCGGTGCCAACTGCCTTCTAAAAAGAACATTCCCAGTCCAAAAGTCGCCATGTTCAGCCACTGTGAACAGACCAAGGCCTTCTCTTAATGCCTCCGATAAATCTTTTTCCACATACCGTTTTATTTCGGAGGGCATGTCGGAATCACAGAGAATGAATTGTATCGGCTCTGCAAATCTTCGCTGCAACTCGCACTCATCGACGCAATTACGCTGAGTCTGAATTGCCAAATCAAGCAACCAGTCCGCAACCGGTTTAAATGTAAACTTCTTCTGAAAGTATCTTACCAACCTATTATCTGATAAGGGTAGTAACCTATTGAACACGGCGTAACTCTGTATGCCGTAACTACCTGTAAAGATTGGTTTAGCAACATTTCTCTGCGTACCTGATTGCAGTAATCTAGAGATTGCCTGGGCGTTCCCAATATCCTCATCAACAACATGTGGAAATTGATAGTTAGAAACTAAAAGTACTATGTTATCTTGATATCTCTTACCATCAATATAGAAAGCAAGCGTTGCGTCCGAAATTTCGCTTTTCCCTTCTGGCCGAGAAACCCACCTTACTGTCGAAATATCAAGAGTATTCCGAAGTTCAGACGAGACATGCTCAGCAATTTCATATACATACTCTTCTAAGTCTGACTTAATTTCCATATTCATTTGATTGCCAAGAAGACAAGCGAGTTAGAGGTTTTTTCAAAAAGTCCTTTACTCAAATGCAACGCAACCCTGTTCTTTATCCCAATTCGTGAAAGTTCGCTCTCGGAAAGAGTATCCCTAGAAAATTCATCAAATGGTCCAACAAAATCTGCATATCGGTTATCAGGATAAGCAAGGTACCTAATCACAGAGTTGAATCCGGTGTCTTCTAATATCTTCTGTAGTGCATTCCATGAGTGAAGATATCCAGTGGGATGTCCCAAATTGGCTCTTTTGCGGAATCTGTTCTGGATTACCCTTGGAAGTGCGCTTCCGAACCGAATGCCGAGGTGTTCATCTTCGCTACCCAAAATATATCTGATCGAGAAACGGTTCTTAGTTGCTAAGAGGAGGCGGCCATTCGGTTTCAAGACGCGAAACATCTCTTGAATATATTGGCGATGAAAGCTCTCGGGATCCATTTGACTTCGACCCGCACACCATTCAAGTACATAATTGCATACAACTAGGTCGAAGGAGTTACTAGCGTATGGAAGCTTTCCACTGCTTCCACCAGCAGAAATTTCAACATTTGTGAGTTCACACTCATCACACCACACACGCGCAAATTCAGCTTGTTGTGGGACAACTTCAATCGTGGCAAGACTATTGCACTGCTGAGCGATAATTATAGAGTGCTGGCCCATACTACTGCCAATTTCCAGAACGTCGTCACTCTTCTGAATATTTGCCAACGACAAGTAGGCGCTTCTTTTTGGTGAAAGTATATATTCTAAGTTGTGGTTATTTTTTTTCAGTGCCTCTTTGCACCCAAGTGCTTTTGCGTCATCGATTATCGATTTAAGATTATCTTTAATATCTACTTCTTCATCTTCGCTCACATCATGCAAGTAAATGACTGAATTATTGTTATTCGAATTGGATGTCATCTTTATTATCCTCGGTCGGAACTCATTTTTGAAATGTCCACATGGCAACTTTCCTATCGCTTGCATAAAGCTGGGTCAATCGGGTTGCGACATGGCGCGTCGCAATAGGGCAAGTTTCCCCGTTCGGATTATTCATAGTGGTTTATAAAAGGGATTCGTCCCAGCTGCACAACCAAAGAGGATCGCTATGACCGACGCTATGTTTTCCGCCAAGGGCCGTTTTTATCGCGGCAATCTGCACACCCATTCAAACCTGTCTGACGGTGTGCTTGATCCAAAGGAAGTTTGCCGCAGGTATAAAGCGGAAGGCTATGATTTTATTGCCTTAACTGACCACTTTGTTGGCCTATATGATTACCCGATTGCCGATACAACCGGCTTTCGTGATGACCAGTTCACCACCATTCTGGGTGCTGAATTGCACTCAGGTGCGATGGAAAGCGGTAACCTTTGGCATATTCTGGCGGTGGGATTACCCAGTGATTTTGCACAAGCGAATGCACCGGATTTTCACCCAGTCAATGATCAGGAAACCGGACCGGAAATTGCCCGCCGCGCGCGTGATGCAGGGGCATTTGTCGCTATTGCGCATCCTGAATGGTCCGGCATGACGATGGACGATGCCCGCAGCATTGACGCGGCCCACGCGGTCGAGGTTTACAATCACGGATGTTACGCAGGCTGTGATCGCGGCTTTGGCCTGCACACGCTGGATTTACTGTTGAACGAAGGTCGTAAACTAACGCTTTGCGCCACAGACGACGCGCATTTCTATGAACCCGACCACTTTGGCGGCTGGGTGATGGTTAAAGCGGCAGAAAACACACCTGAAGCGCTGCTTGAGGGATTGAAGGCTGGACATCACTATGCGTCCCAAGGGCCCGAGTTCCGCGATATTCGCTGGTTTGACGATGCGGTTGAGGTCGATTGCAGTTCCGTGGCGGCCATCATTGTATCGGGTAAAGCCACACCGGTCGTAAATGTGCACGGCACATCCATGACGGCAGCGCGGTTGCCATTGGGTAAACTGGCTGGCTCGGAATGGCTGCGTGTGACGCTGGTGGATCATGCAGGCAAACGGGCGTGGTCCAATCCTGTTTGGCGGGATTAGAGCGGGAAGCCTGGGGTTGGCTTGGTTTTGCTAAGGGCCTTCCACAATGCGGACATCCATCCCATCTGCAAAACTGCCTTTGGTTCACCCCGTAGTGAGAAGGGTTTATAAACCCCAACTGCCGCATAGACCCTGTGGATAAATACAAGGGATTCTGTGGATAAGATTGTATGAAGCCAAGATAAACATTTGGAGCCAAGTCAGGCAGAGCCGGGTGAGCTTGAATACGCAAAAATGTATCGTTTTATTATAATCTGTTAGCTGATATGCGTCGCCTAATCACAGATTTGAATTAGACTCGTTTAGCCTCAAATGATATATTGGATTTAATCCGCCGGGGAACCTAGTTTCCAGACGTGAAGTGAAAACGACGGAGTGACTTTCGAGTCTGTTGTTCAATGAAAAAACATTGAGCCAAGGCCAAAGGATCACGCAGACCACGTAAATAATGGTATCTGTACCCAAGGTCGAATACGAGCCCCTAAGTGTGCATAGGGGAACTCAAACCGCCTCGTAAGGGCGGGATACAAATACTGAGTTGGTTTTATAACCGCTTGATGCGTTGAGCTGCATTTCAAAGGGTAACCAATGGAAAGCGCGCAATGGAGATAGAACAGATCGCTTATATTTACTTCACGTGAATAGGTCTAGTTCTGGTGCTGCTATGGGTCGGGTATCTGCTCGTCTAGATCGGTACGGAGGGCGGCTTGCCGCCCTTTTCTTATGGAAAAACTAGGTGCTTATCGCAGCATGTTGTTACACAGAAGTGATATCCCTAATTGTACAAGTGCCGCGTCGACCCGTTGAACTCACCCCGTCTGCCACCGTTGATCTGTTGATACCAACAGCCGCTCACCCCCGTCTGCGCCGCCTTCTACCACCACCTTCTGTGTCACCATTCGTATTAAAGTTTAGATCGGGCAGGGTGACGACTGTTTCCAGAATGGGGAATTTTTCAACGCTGTTGGGGATGGCCGAGGCGTTGACGAAGTGTTCTTGAAAGCGCGGTTCGATGGCTGTTTCAATCTTGTGGATTTTGCGTACGGTTTCTTCGATCTCAGCCCGTGCCTCGGTATTCAGCAGTGCTATGCGTGCCCCTGTACCCGCGGCATTACCCGCTGAGGTCACTTTTTCCAGCGGGCAGTCGGGGATCATACCCAGCACCATTGCGTGTTTCGGGCTGATGTGCGCGCCGAACGCGCCTGCAAGTACAATACGATCAACCGTGTCGACTTCGAATTTATCCATCAACAGACGTGCGCCTGAATAAAGTGCCGCTTTGGCCATCTGGATTTCGCGGATGTCGCGGTTGGTCACGGTGATTTTGGGGCCACCGTCGGCTGTACCGTCATAGACCAGATATGAATGGGTGCGGCCATCCAGAAAGCAGCGTGTCGTGCCGGTTTGTTCAGGGCTGCCGATCAGACCGGGGCCGTCGACGATGCCTGCAATGCGCATCTCGGCGACTAATTCGATGATGCCGGAACCACAGATGCCGGTGATGCCCGAGGATAGGATGCTGTCGGTGAAACCGTCCTCATCCGACCATAAATCCGATCCGATCACGCGAAAGCGCGGTTCTTTGGTAACAGGGTCGATTTCGGCCCGCTCTATGGCGCCGGGCGCGGCACGTTGGCCGCTTGAAATTTGTGCCCCTTCAAAAGCAGGGCCGGTGGGGGATGAACAGGCCAGTACCTTATCCTTATTGCCCAGCTGAATTTCGGCATTGGTACCAACATCAACCAACAGAACAAGATCTTCGGATTTGTCCGGGGCTTCCGACAGGGTGACAGCAGCAGCGTCGGCGCCCACATGACCTGCAATGCAGGGCAACAGATAGACCCGTGCGGCGGGGTGGATTTTCAAGTTCAGGCTTTGCGACCGCGTGGTGATCGCGTCTGACGTGGCCAGTGCGAACGGGGCTTGACCCAATTCAAAAGGATCAATGCCCAAAAACAGATGGTGCATCACGGGATTGCAGACAAACACCGCATCCATGATCATGGTAGGGTCAATTTCGGCCTCGGATGCGATTTGTACGAATAATGCGTTCATCCCGTCACGCACCGAATTTGTCATTTCCAAAGCACCGCCTTCATTCATCATCGAATAGCTGACACGTGACATCAGGTCTTCGCCATAACGTATTTGCGGGTTCATGATACCGTTGCTGGCAATGACTTCACCGGAGCGCAAATCGCACAGGTGGGCGGCAATCGTGGTGGACCCCAGATCAACCGCCATGCCGTAAATAGACCCTTCGAAATAGCCGGGCCAGACATGCACGATGCGCGGGCTGACCGTGTGGTCACCCAGATGCACGGCACATGTAACTTTCCATGCGCCTTTGCGCAGGGCAGGTTGCAGGATCGGCAGAACAGAAAAATCCACTTCCAGATCCGGTAATTCCCAGTCGTGGCGCAGGGCGGCTACCAATCTTTCCAAGTCACCCGAAGGGATGTGCATGTCAGGTTCTTCCACCTCGACATAAAACAGCTTCGTTGACGGGTTCATGGTGATGTCGCGGGCCTCGGCACGTTTGCGCACCACTTGTTTGTGTACCTGGCTTTCGGGCGGCACATCAATGACCACATCGCCCTGAATTTTTGCCTGACAGCCCAAGCGGCGGCCATCAAGCATGCTGCGTTTGGATTTATAGCGTTCTTCAACCGCGTTCCATTCTGTTAGGGCATAATCGGCCACATTTACCCCGTGTTTGGCAAACTCGCCATAAGAGGGTTGCACCTGACATTTTGAGCAAATACCGCGACCGCCACAAACGCTATCAAGGTCAACGCCCAGCTTACGGGCGGCACTGAGTACCGGGGTACCAATGGGAAAATGACCGCGTTTGCCTGATGGGGTAAATATTACTAACGGGTCGGAGGATTTGGTCATGCTATTGGCCTTGTTGTTTGCCTTGTTCTAGGCAGCACTATGGCGCAATGCAACAGATTGAAAAGTCCAATCTGCGCCTTATTATGGTCGGTTATCGTCAATTAAGGTGGTGTGGATGGGTGACGCAGGCAAAGTGTCTGCGCCAATCTGTATGATTTGATCGTTTAATCTGTTGAAGAAAAACTTGCCACATATGCTGACACGTCTTTGGCTTTTTGTTCGTCTTTCAGTTTGAACGTCATCTTTGGCTTGGCTTTGGGATCATCCAGTGCCTTAATCATATAGGCTTTGGGGTCGGCTATATATTCTGCAATACTTGCTTCATCCCAAACCAGACCGGCTTCATTGGCAGCTTTCATGGCTTTGGAATATTTGTAACCTTCAACGCTGCCGATAGGTTGGCCAACAATATTGTTCAGGGCCGGGCCAACGGTGTTTTTAGCACCTTCGCCTATTTTGTGGCAGGCTTTACATTTCTTGAAAACTTTTTCCCCGGCAGCGGCATCTTGTGCAGCTGCAATATTGCCGGAAAAAAGCATTGTAACCGCTAGGGCTGACATGAGTATTTTCATTATGTTCTCCAAATTGATCAGACTCGATCCGGGCGGAGTTTCACAATTAGCGAAAGGTTTGTCCACACAGTGCCTAGATGAAATCACAGATAATTTATCAAAATATGTCAAATTAGGTATCAATGGCCGCGCTTTATGTCGCAGTCTCTGCCAACAGACCATCCAGATCAGTCTATGTAATTCAGTTTTGCGAAAATCGGGACAGTTTCATATGTGTCGCAAAAGCGCCAGCGGGTCGATGCCAAACACAAGAATTGCAATGGGAATTGGGGCAACTGCGCATAATAATGTGACTAACAACCAGCAGGTGGAAAATACACGGCTAAGCCCCGCTACCAACATAATACCGCCGCCGCCGCCGACAAGCGCATTACCCGGAATGTTCAGCACAATCCCGATAATCGCATAACGCCCCTCGATCAGGAAAGGGCGCAAAGGGCTCGGTATTTTGCTTTTTAGAAGGCTTAATCGTTCGTCGCGCGATAATGGCTGAATGGTATCCAGCAGATCACATGCCCGTTTCATACGCATATCGCGAAAAATACTGTGCAAGTAGCCGTATGACAAGTATTGGCCCGCTAAAAATGCCAGAAACAAGCCCAAAACGGTAGCGACGTAAACCCAAATGACAACTTCAGGGCCGCGTATAATCATTAGAGAAAGTGCGATTTCAATCCCCGGTACAAAGGGGATCGAAATAAGCACGATATAGGCACAAAGTACGACCAGCACCAAACCAATCATCAATGGGCCGCTTTTGGCAGCTTCTGCCTCTGACATCACCCATGACATCAATTGATGTGTAATAAAAACAGCGACTACAATAAACCCTAAACGGGCTACTGTCCGTAATAGGGCTGCAGAATCAAATGGGATGGGCTTTGTGTCCTTCATTTACATAAAAGGACACAAAAATGCTTATAAAGAAAGCGTTATAAATACCAAACAACTGATCGTGAGCTATCCTAAGCGCGACGACGTCCACCTGCACGGCGGCTGCGACCGCTGGCTTCTGAACCGGCAGGTGCGGGTTCGCGGTTGGCCTTTATCCAAGCTGCTCCATGCGGGTCGTTATCGGTCAGAAAGTTGGCCGCGCGGATCGCAGTCATCTCTGATCCGGCTTTGGAGCTGAACGATCCCATGCCAGTCAGATTCGCCAGAAGTTCCGGGTCGATATCGGCCGGCACGATGATGCCTGCGGCTGCCAATGCTTCAAGTTTTTCCAGCATTTTCTTTTGTGTAACGGGCAGTTGGATAGGATTCATGATCGCGGATGTCATGCCGGCGGCCATAGCCATTGGTAAAAACGCGTTATTGATACCGTGGCGGTTCGGCAGGCCGAATGATATATTTGATGCACCGCAAGTGGTGTTAACACCAAGTTCCATCCGTAATTTACGCACCAATTCAAAGACTTGCAAGCCAGCTGTACGCATCGCACCAATTGGCATAACCAACGGATCAACAACAATGTCATGGGCAGGAATACCGAAATCCGCTGCGCGTTCCACAATTTTCTTTGCAACGGCAAACCGTACTTCTGGGTCTTCTGAAATACCGCTGTCGTCATTGGAAATCGCCACAACCGGTACGTTATATTTCTTAACAAGCGGTAAAATTGCCTCAAGGCGATCTTCTTCGCCTGTTACAGAGTTCAATAGCGGACGGCCTTCACAGGCTGCAAGTCCGGCTTCCAGTGCAGCGGGAACTGAACTGTCGATACATAAGGGGATATCCACCAGAGCTTGAACCATTGTCAGCACTTTGGTCATCAAAGGCGGCTCGGTTTCATTCGGATTGGGGTTCGAGTTGTAAACCACACCTGCGTTGATATCGAGCATGGTGGCACCGGCCGCCACTTGTGCAATAGCGTCTTTTTCAACGGTTGAAAAATCGCCAGCTTCCAATTCGGCGGCCAGTTTTTTACGCCCCGTTGGATTGATGCGTTCCCCGATCACGCAGAACGGTTGATCAAAACCGATAATGGCGGTTCTGGTTTTACTTTCGACAATCGTGCGTGTCATTGATTATTTCCTTTAGGAGTGTGAGGCAGGAACGCCTGAGCGTCCGCCATGTGTCATAGCCCAAGTGGCGTTTGTTTTGATGCCACCAAGCGGGAAGAAGTGTACTTTTGCAATGTTAAAGTCGGGATGTGCGGCTTTATGGTTGGCCAGTTCAGACAATATTGAATTTGGTTCAAATGGCAAAAGCAGTTTTGAGACGTCTTTGGCGCGTTTTTGCAAGACACGCAAAGACGGGCCAACACCGCAGGCAATGGCGAATTTGATCATAGTTTGCAATTTTGCAGGCCCCGCAATGCCAATATGCACAGGAATATCAATGCCTTGCGCTATAAGGTTGTCAGCCCATTGAATTACCGGACCGCTTTCAAAACAGAATTGCGTGGTCAGTGCCATATTCGCATCCGTGCGTTTTGAAAATTCCTGCTTCCAGGACAGAGCTGCATTTACATTGCTGCGGCTGCCGTCCGGATCAATGTCTTTGTTAACTTCGGGGTGGCCGGCAACATGCAAATGGGTGAAACCCGCCTTGTCAAACAGGCCTGTATCAAGAAGCTGCATGGAGCAATGATAGTCCCCGTGTGGTTTTTCAACGCCACCTGCAAGCAGCAGGGCTTGTTTTACATCAGCTTCGCCTTGGTAACGCGCGATCCAATCAGCCAGTGTGGCTTCATCTTTGATGATGCGGGCAGGGAAGTGCGGCATCACATCATAGCCTTCGTCTTTGATGCGTTTGGCCGTGGCAACCATATCGTCGATTGGGGTGCCTTCGATATGCGCGATGTAAACACGGGTGCCTTTGGGCAGAAGATCGCGAAAATCCTCTACTTTTTCAGCGGTGCGCGGCATCACTTCGATGGAATAACCATCCAGAAAAGCCTCTAGATGAGGACTGACCGTATCAACATCTTTTTTGCGTGCGAAATTCAACAGAGCCATCTGCCGTAACCTTTCATAAAAGGGAATAACCCTTGTCACTTTTCCCAGCCATCATTTGCGATCAGCTGTTTAATTCTGTCTTTGTCGTAAACCGTATCCAGTTTTTCGGCTTCGCTGCTTGCGATAGCGTCTTGCTCACCGTCTACGGCATATGCCGGTGCTTTGCGCCATTCGGCCAGATAAGCGTCCGAGTCTTTGGCGTCGATTTTCATCGCGCAACGGTCAATTGCCTGCTCAAAACGCTCAGGCAGTTGAACTTTGGCTCCACGACGCCCTTTACCCACAATTACCTGGGCTGGGATGTCGCGCCAATATACAATAGTTACGTCCGGCATGCTGAATTCCTTATTACATGTCACGACTATAGCGGTCTTGTTTGATTCCAGCGTCGTTTTTCGACTTCAATACCCGTAATAGCGACAGATTTAAGTTTTATGATTAATGCAAACTAGCTTGTAATAAAACCTGACCACGCGTAACGTCAAAATATTGTTACTTAGGAGCCTCAGATGCCTGCGGAAAGGTCGAAAAAGTCGAATTTTTGTGCGCAGCAGCATCAAAGTACAAATTCCAAGCCCAATTCTGATGAATTATTTGCGGCTTTGGACTTGGGCACGAACTCTTGTCGTATGTTAATTGCACGACCCGAAGGCAAAGAATTTGTTGTCGTGGACGCATTTTCCAAGCCGGTGCATTTAGGCAAAGGGTTGGAAGAACATGGAACATTGTCGCGCGCAGCGATTAACCGTACAATTCATGCGCTGCACATTTGCCAAAAGAAGTTGAAAAATCACGGGGTTAAAAATGCGCGCCTTGTGGCAACAGAGGCATGTCGGCGGGCACGTAACGGCAAGATGTTTATTCAACTGGTCAAGGCCAGAACAGGGTTACAGCTGGAAATTATCCGCCCCGCAGAAGAGGTGCGATTAGCCGTGGTTAGCTGCGCACCACATGCGGCAGCGGAAACCGAGCAATTATTGGTCATTGATATCGGGGGCGGCTCAACAGAACTTGCCTGGATTGATTTGACGGATGTAGCACCGCATGAACGATCAGATGCGATGCGCAATCTTAAAGTGGCTTGCCAAAAAACCAATAGATCACTTCCGGGTGGCGCACAGATTATCGACTGGATTTCAGTGCCGTTAGGTGTGGCGACACTGAACGATCAGTTTGGTGATGTGGATTGCGATACCGCACGGTTCGCATTGATGTCATGTGCATTTGAAGATGCGGTGTCCCAATTCGGTCGCTCGGTTGATTTTTCAAATGCGCTTGCACGCGGTGCTTTTCAGATCATCAGTACATCGGGGACGGTTACAACAGTGGCCGCTTCTTTCAAAGGACTGAAACGCTATGAACGCGATTTGATTGACGGTGTGTCGATGTCTGCCGATGAGGTTGAACAGGTCACGCAGGAATATCTGCGCCTTGGCATGTCGGGGCGGCGTAAGGCGGCCTGTATCGGCAATGACCGCTGCGAGTTGATTATGTCTGGCGCTGCCATTCTACAAGGTGTACTGCGGGTTTGGCCGACGGATAAACTGACAGTGGCGGATCGCGGCTTGCGCGAGGGTCTGCTGTATTCGCAAATGGCCGAGAAACGCTTAAGCTAGATTGTAGAACGGTTTTATCATGGCAAAAGAAAAAGGCTCATCAGGGCGCGGTTTGCGCGATTTACGCACGCGGGTGAAATCCGCAAAAGGACGGCGCTTGTCGTCTACCCTGTGGCTGGACCGGCAATTGAACGATCCTTATGTCGTGCGGGCTAAAAAGGACGGCTACCGTGGCCGCGCCGCCTATAAGATACTGGAACTGGACGATAAATACCGCTTTTTGATGCCGGGGGCACGTGTCGTCGATCTGGGGTGTGCACCGGGGGGCTGGATACAGGTGGCTGTACCGCGCATCAACGCGCTGGGAACCCGCAAAAGCAAAGAGGTCGGCACAATTCTGGGTATAGATCTGCAAGAGGTTGATCCGATCCCGGGGTCGGACATACGTGTGCTGGATTTTCTGGATGAAGGTGCCGATGATCTGGTCAAGGAATGGCTGGGTGGCAAGGCCGATGTGGTAATGTCCGACATGGCGGCATCCAGTTCAGGCCATAAGCAAACCGACCATTTGCGCATCATCAACCTATGTGAAGCCGCCGCCTATTTCGCCTTTGACGTACTGGAAGAGGGCGGCACGTTTGTCGCTAAAGTTCTGGCAGGCGGGGCCGAGGGTGATTTGCAGAAACTGCTGAAAGAAAAGTTCACCAAGGTCGCCAACGTAAAACCCCCCAGCAGCCGCGCGGACAGTTCCGAAAAATTTGTCGTTGCGATGGGGTTTCGGGGGTAGGACGGGCGATCGCCCACGCGTGCCAACGCGTAAAACCAAATCCGCCGTTCCGATTTTCGCCCAAAACCAACCTTGCATTTGAAATAACCGTGGCAACGCGTGGGCTGAAGCCCACCCTACCGATCATGCACACCGTTAAAATCCCGTAAGCCTACATATTTTTCGTATATACCTTGTAATATCAAAATGTTAAATGCATGTCCCAGTTGGGACATTTGACTTTTCCCCAAAAATGATGACGGATAAAAGCCGCGAATATATGATTTTCCCTCTAGCTTTATTTTTCAATTATCCTACGGTTTTTAACAGAGTTGGCATCAAAGGGAGAATGGGATGGCACCGAAGCGGGATATATTGCTGGAACCTTTTCAACTGAAACATTTGACGTTGAAAAACCGTATCTTGTCCACCCCGCACGAGCCTGCCTATTCCGAGGACGGCATGCCCAAAGAGCGTTATCAGCTGTATCACGAGGCCAAGGCCAAGGGCGGGCTTGCGATGACGATGTTCGGCGGCTCCGCCAGCATAGCACCCGACAGCCCGTCGGTGTTCGGGCAGTTGAATTTGGCAACGGATGACATCATCCCGTATTTTCGAGAATTCTCAGATCGCATCCACAAATATGACTGCGGACTGATTTGCCAACTGTCGCATATGGGGCGACGCACGGTTTGGGATATGGCGGACTGGTTGCCGGTCATAGCCCCCAGCCGCGTGCGCGAACCTGCGCATCGGGCTTTCCCCAAGGAAATGGATCACTTTGATATTGCGCGGGTGCGTGACGCCTATGCAGCGGCAGCGGTACGGTGCAAAGAGGGCGGCCTGGACGGCTGCGAGGTGTTGAACCACGGGCATTTGCCGGAGCAATTCCTGTCGCCCCTGACCAATTTTCGCACCGATGAATACGGTGGTTCCTTGCAAAATCGTCTACGCTTTTCGCTTGAGATACTGGGCGCGATGCGTGAAGCGGTCGGGCCGGATTTTATCATCGGTATCCGTCAGGGGTTAAACGAGGTTGATCCAAACGGGATAGGTATAGCGGAAGGGGTTGAGGCGGCAAAGATTATCTCACAGTCAGGCTTGATTGATTATATGACCGCGAATTTCGGCAAAATCGACACTGATCACGCGCTGAGTTATCACATTCCGGGCATGCGGTTCCCGCTTGCACCCTGGGTTTCGCAAATCGCGCAAGTGCGTGACCAAATCGAAGTGCCGGTATTTCACGCCTGTAAAATCGCTGACTTGTCTTCAGCGCGCTTTGCTATTGAAAGCGGTGCTTTGGATATGGTCGGGATGGTGCGCGCCCATATTGCCGACCCCAATATCGTGAATAAACTAGCAGCAGGTAAAGAATACAGCATTCGCCCATGTGTGGGGGCGGGCTATTGTCTGGACCGGATTTATGGCGGCGGCGGTACTTTATGTGTGCATAATGCAGCCACAGGGCGCGAAGCGACTATGCCGCATATTATAGAGCCGACAAAGGGAAAGCATAAAAAGATTGTTATCGTTGGCGGTGGCCCTGCGGGGTTGGAAGCGGCAAGGGTAAGTGCCGAGCGCGGTCATAAAGTTGTTTTGTTTGAGGCGTCGGGGGCTTTGGGTGGACAGATTAACCTGGCGGCGCGTGCCGCATGGCGTAAAGATCTGATCGGTATTGTTGATTGGTTAGTGGCAGAAGTTGAACGGCTCGGGGTCGATATTCGGTGGAATTGCTTTGCCGATGAGGACACGGTTCAAGCAGAAAATCCCGATGTTGTGTTCAGCGCAACAGGCGGTTTGCCGGATACGGATTATGTGGCGGGCGGTGAGCATGCGATTAGCACCTGGGATGTGCTGGCAGGACAGGACATCAGCGGGTCTGTTCTGGTTTACGATGATAACGGTCAATTTCAGGGGCCAAGCTGCGCCGACTTCTTAAGCCGCAAAGATGATGTGAAAGTTGAATTGATCACGCCTGACCGCGCAGCGGCAATTGAAATGGGAACGCTTAATTTTCCGATATTTATGGAACATTTTTACAAAAACGGCGTCACTGTTACGCCTAATCACCGTCTTATGTCTGTTGCTAAAGACGGAAACCGGCTGCGTGTGACCTTTAGTAATGAATTCAATGGGCCGGATATAGAACGCTTGGTCGATCACTTGGTTGTAGAGCATGGAACACTGCCGATGAATGAGTTGTTTGAAGAATTACGTACAGGCTCTGCAAACAATGGTGTAATTAATTATGATTGTTTACAGACAGATAAGCCACAGCCTGACAGCGGGGATGGATATCAGTTATATGCAATCGGCGATGCCGTTTCCTGTCGGAATATCCACGCTGCAATCTATGATGCATTAAGGCTTTGCAAAGATTTATAAACGGCGTCTTCGTGCGCCTTCGGCACCTATGATCGTACAAATGGATTTGCAATGCGTTATTTAGCGTTCAAACAGACATTTTGGGCTGTTTGACGCTATTTTGACATCATTTTGCCGAAAATAACCCTGATATAGAATTCTAAAGAAGCTTGGGTGGATATCCAATAGTGTAACTAGACGTGAGTATTGTGGAGCTGTAACTAGAGATGAATACTGATAATTGGTATCGAAACGTTGTGTGGAATAAGGATATTGAAAGCCATTTCAACGAAAAATTAAAACGTGTACGTCTCAAACAAGACTTTTTGCGTATTCAGGCATCATATCTGACTGAGAATGATCCTGATGCCGCATTGTCGTTGCTTGAGCAGTATTTTTCATATGGCGTGCATTTTGATGTGGCGCGTGCATGGTATGATCGCGCAATCGCATATTCCGCTATCGGGAAAACCAGCCTCGCACTCGAGGCATTTACCATGGCACTTCAAGAAGAAGAAAATAACCCGGCCCTGTTGACGCAAGCATATTTAAGGTTGCCGACGTTGGTTGCCGACAGTGAGCTTACGGCATCATACCCATTAGCGCTTAATGTTCTTAAACGCTATGCGCCCAGACTGGCTTCTCACCGTGATTTTTTTGAATGGAATGCAGCATATGCATTGATTTTGTCTGCTAAAGGATTTGAACCTGACGCGACTAAATACGCATTGGAGGCAATTCAGGCCAAGCAAGATCATGCCAATGGTCTGAAACATCATATTAATGTGGGGACAATGCGCGAAGACGACAGGCACATTAATATTTACAACAAGGTCTCGCTTATTGCAGCATCGGGTAAACCCAGCCTGAAGCACAGGCTTAGTCGCATGTTCAGCAACTGAGTGGAAGCTATAGTACCTTTGGTTTGAGATGCCGTTTACACATTTTGGGCGGTTTTCTGTCGTTCGAATAGGCCTCTAATTTACATGTTTGGCATATCCAAGGAGAACGACCAGACAAGAGCGTACCTTTTGATTTTTTCCATTTGCATGGGGTTCTACGCCTTACAAGTGTTATCAAAATGATAAAGATTACAATTAACGCCAATACAAATAAAAACACAAACAGGTTTATACCGTCTGGTATGTAGGATTGAAGAAAATATTCATTATTATCTATCTTGATACGTTTCATGGGTTATCCATAGCTTCCAGATACTCTTTGTGAAACTCAATGTAGCCGTCAGACGTACTTTTCAGGCTATCTGATATAATCTCGTGCAGTGCCGGAAGTTTGTGAAACGGCACCATCGGATAGACGTGGTGTTCAATATGGTAGGGCATGTTCCACGCTAAAAACCGTATAAGACGGGTTGTAAACGTGGTGCGGGTGTTTTCGAACATGTTGGCGACGATCGGGCAACGGCCATGTTCAGCCAGTAGATAAAGCCGTAAAAAGGGTTGGCCCAGCAGCAGCGGTAAAAGCCAGCACCAAATGATCCAGCCGGAATAGGGGCTGAACAGGCCGGCAATTATTAATGCATAGACTGCCAACATCCGGATGGCCTCGGATTTTACGTTTCCTTTACCGCCTTTCGGGACATAGGGATCATTGTTTTCAGAAAATGCGTTTTTGGTGATTTTACGAAAATTGCCAAGCAAAACCGGCAAGCCCGTGGCATAGCGCAGGTATTGATAAAGCGTTTCGGGTTTAGGTGTGTTCAATTCGGGGTCTTTGCCGGGCATTTGGGTGTATTTATGGTGTGCTAGGTGAAAATAGCGAAACCAGTTTTTCGGTAAAATGATCAAATGGGCGCATACCGACCCAATGAGCGTGTTCATCCTTTTCGATTTGAAAGGGGTTTCATGGACAGTTTCATGCAGAATGCAAAAACAAAATGAAATCAGAATGCCTTGTGGTATCAGCAGCAAGCCCCAGAATGGCAATTGAAATCCGATATAGAGGCCAATGACAATAATCAGGCCCCAATGAAGTGTCAGATGGAGCAGTGCCGGCGTATTATAGCGCGTTGTAAGCGTTGCACGTTGATTGGGGGACAGTGTCTTTAGAAACGCTTTGTGATCCATTTAAATACCCGGTTTTTGATATTAAAACGCATACACTAAACCAGTAAACTAGTTTAGTATTTTTATTTTTAATCCGAATACTGGCATCTGCGCGTAAAATGCTTTTACATAAGTATTAAGATATATCTCATTGCGTTATATTATAAAATTATCCACAAAATCAGCACCATGTGGTGTGTCCTTATAGTAATTTCGACAAAGTTCAATTTTAGTGAAAACATCCTCATGTCCCGTTACTTTGCCCCAAGGGTCAACATAGATCAGTGCACCCGTGACGTGAAACAACGTAATCATTTCGTCGACATCATCAGGTACCATAAGCGTATGGGTTTCACCGGGGGGTTCGAACACATAAGCCCCCGTTGTGGCTGTCCAATCATGTTCGAGATAGTGCCACGATCCGCGCAAAACATGGGCATGCACCGGGCCTGCGTGTTTGTGACGAGACAGCACGCCTGATTTGCGCACCCGTAACAGGTTGACGTAATAGCCCTGACTGGCATTGAGACAAAGCGGTCGGAACCAAACGTCGGGAGCTTGTGGCACCCAAAGACTTTCATCGCCCGGGATCATATCGGGGATCACCAGACCGGGGGACATGTTTGCAGGCTGTGCGCCCTTAAAGGGCATACGGGTTTCATCGGTCATGAGGCTTTTCCGTAGTTTATCGGGTTGATCAAATCAGGGCGTTTGTGCCAGTCCCAATAGGTTTGAATGACACTTGCGGCTATGGGGCCGGGGGCGTCATTGCCCAAAATACGACCGTTGACGCGGGTTACAGGTACGGGGCCGCCTGCGGTGGTTGCCGTGAAAACTTCGTCGGCCTGCAAGAATTCATCGGCACTCACGTCGCGGGCTTCATGGGGCAAATCCAGTTCGGCGCAAATCTCAAGTACGGTCTGGCGGGTGATGCCCATCAACATGCCCGATTTCGGGGTCACAACGGTACCGTCGATAACTGCAAAGACATTAAATCCCGGCCCTTCGGTGACATGCCCGTGATCATCCAGTAAAACGGTGGTGTCATAGCCTGCATCAAGTGCCTCGAACAAGGCATTGGTCATGTCACCCCAATGGTAGTTTTTAACAGTGGGATCAATGGATTGCGGTGATATTCTGGTATTCCCACCGGCAAGCAGAATATGTGCGCCGCGCATAGCAACCTCACTCGGTATCACCCAAACGAACGGCACGACCCAAGCATAGAAGTGATTGTTGCAGGCGCGTGGGTCACGGGTGCCGGGGATGATTGGTGTGCCGCGAGAGGCCACCATGGAAACATAGGCGGATGTCAGGCCGGATGCTGCAACCATATCGTGCAGGATGTGTTTGATATCCGCGCGTGATTGCGGAATTTCCAGACGCAGTTTGGCGATAGAGGCTTGAAACCGGTCCAGATAGCCATCAATGCGGAAAAATGCACCATCCCAGACATGCACCACGTCATAAGTGATATCCGAGCGTGTCAGCCCCCAATCGATGACGCTGATTTTCGCGTCTTTGATCGGGATGATCTGCCCCTCCATCCATGCGGCACCGTTGGAAAACCCCATGTTAATTCTCTTTCGTCGCACTTGAAGTTTTTACAAGTAAAACAGACGTATTTTCAAGTTTGAAAATATGTTCATTTGCGTTGCTTTCATCCTCATCTTTTTTAAACACGCCGATAAAGCGATAATTTGTTGTCCCCAAGCTATCCCTTTCACGTGCAAAAACAATTCGAGACTCCCATTTGTCCAATTCTTTGCGCTTTTTTTTATTGTTACCACCCAAAGGTTTTTCAATAATTATTTTGCCATTGTCACAAAGATTATTTTCCCACCCAGGATGTTTGTAGAGACGTGGAAACCACACCATTTGTTTTGGGTTGCTTTTAAGTTTCCAAGCTCCTCTTTGATAGTGCTTCCCATCATAACCAAACAAAGATAAAGCATCCTTTTGGTATTTGAAAACAACACCATCTTTAATATCAATGGAATTTACCCCGCGATAAATTTCTGGGTTATATTTATTATCATGGTTCCACGGTTTAAATTTATTGGCGTTAATAAGTTGTTCTTTTGCTTTCTTTAACTTTGAAATAAATTCATCTACATCTTTATTTATGTCTTCAAGTTTCCTTGTTTTAGCTTGGCTTTCATCAATTTCAATAAATGCTTTTATGCACTCAATTTTATGATTGGTTGTGTTTATAATTTCGTGGGTTCTTATAGTATCGTTGTCTTTATTTTCCTCAACAACGTGGTGGCTTTCATCTATTTCAAGGTGAATCCCAAATTGTGGAAAATACATATCAGTAAGGTAGTACCTTGTATCTTTTTTTTGTACATATTGCTGGCATGTAAATTCTATTTCTAAATCGTCAAGCCTATGGATGATCCTTGTAATAATATAATATTCCCACCTCTTATTTCGAATTTTTGATATACTGCGAAGTATATAATTATCACGTTCTGATGTTTTAAACTTATCAATATTAAGATTTGGCATGAAAGATAAATCCAAGGAAATTCAGCAGAATTTGCGCGGCCAGAATAGAGGTTGAACCGGTTTGATCGTAATCGGGGGCTACCTCGACCAGATCGATGCCGACAACCTCGTGGTTTTGGGCTACAGATTGCAGCAATTCCAACACCTCGTAATACATGAACCCGCCGTGGCTAGGTGTGCCTGTGCCGGGTGCTATAGAGGGACAAAAGGCGTCTATGTCCAATGTCACATAGATCCGTGCGCCTTTGGGGATGCGTTTGGCAGCGGCCTCTATGCCCATTTTACGGATTTGGCGCACTGACTGGATATCCGAGCCCATGTTGCGGGCCGCGTCATAACCATCTTTGGCGGTCGAGCTGACATTGCGGATGCCATATTGCGATAACCCCGTGACATATGGCTTTTCTGCCGCACGGCGCATCGGGTTGCCGTGGCCGTAGCGCACGCCGTGACGTTCATCGACGAAATCCAGATGGGCGTCGATTTGCAGAATATGTATATCGCCTTGGTCGTCAAAAGCGTTGATGCACGGGATATTCACTGAATGATCTCCGCCGATTGTCACAGGGATTGCGCCTGCGGCCAATGCCTTGCGTACACCAAACTCGATATTGGCATGCGATGTGACGGTGTCGGTGTGAACTATATCCGCGTCACCCATATCAACGATTGTAACGTCTTCGCCCAGATATGTTGCGTCATCCTCGTGATCATACGCCCCTGCATGGCCAAACGCGAACAGGGTCGATGCTTCGCGCACGCCGCGCGGCCCAAAGCGGGCGCCTGATCTAAACTGGGTGCCGAAATCAAACGGCGCACCTAGAACTGCCACATCAGCCGAGAAATCATCCCAGTTTTCAACATAAGGTTTCTTGGCAAAAGTTGCGATGCCGACAAAAGGCAGGTTCAGCCGGCCGCTTTCATATCCGTGTTTGGTCATTAATGTCTCCATTCCTGATTTTAGGTTGCGGTATAGCGGCAAAACATTCAATAAAAACATATGAAAATCTTACCAGAATTTTGGTTGCGCACCCCACCGGCACTATTCCCGTGTCTGTTGGGCTTTATTGGCCTTGGCCTTGCATGGCGTAGAGCAGCCGAAATCTGGTTTGTTACACCATGGATTGGTGAGGGTATTTTGCTGGTGTCGTGTGTTTTGTTTATGGCAACGGGAACCTTTTACCATATGAAGCTCAGCTTGCGACCGTCGATTATTTTTGATGATTTAAAGGTAGGGCCTGCAAGAGGGGCTGTTTCAGCAGGGTCTATGTGTTTGATGTTATATGCCACAGCTCTAACGCCATATATGTATGAATTGGCCCAGCTTTGTTGGTGGGCTGCTGTTTTGCAACACGCCGCTTATATGGTTTGTGTCACGCTTTCCCTGGCAAAATCGCATACGAAATTATCTGAAGTGAACCCAACTCTTATTCTACCTTTTGTTGGTTATATAGTTGCGTCCATTGGTGGGCCCGGATTGGGTCACACGACCCTTTCCGGTTTTTTTCTTATGATCACAATACCCGGGTGCTTATTCATAATAACAATTTCACTGATAAATTTAAGAAAATACAGCATAAATAAAACACTTCGCGCAAGCTATTTTATAATTTTAGCGCCACTATCGATATACGGCATTGGCGCTTTTAATATTTGGCCTACAGAGGTTTATACGGTTTTTTGGTATATTGCACTGATCTGCGGTCTATGCATGTTACCGTTTCTGGGTTGGTTCAGCACTGGGGGATGGACGCCCGCATGGGGTGCGTTTACCTTTCCATTATCCGTATTCGCAGGCGTTATGCTAACCGGGGCCCAGTCACATTTTGGACTGATCGCCGATATTGGCTCTGTCGTGTCGCTTGGTATTGCAACACTGGTTGTGCCATATGTAGTCTGGAAAACCTATCGTCATTGGTTAGAAGGTAAATTGGCACATTCCACCGGGGCAGTAGTTTTGAAATGATTAAATGCAAGGCTCGTTTATAGAATGAAAATTATACACTTTTTCCTCATCACATTTGTTTTTTTACTGATATTGATATTCGGCGTATGGGGCGGGCTTGCGTTTTATTTCCAAGCCGATGCTGCATTTAAATGGTTGATAATCAGTCTATGGGGTGTTTTTGTTGCCCTGACACTTTGGGGTATATGTCGCCCACTTGGGCGCAAACGCGCGTTGTCGGTTTTTGCCATTGGTGCGATTGCTTTGCTGACATGGTGGTCATTTATAAAACCAAGTCTTGAGCGTGATTGGGCGCCAGAGTTGGCCCGCTCGATGACGGGTGAAATTGATGGTAATCTGGTAACCCTGCACAACGTGCGTAATTTTAATTGGGTCAGCACATCAGATTATACGGAACGTTGGGAAACCCGCACCTATGATCTGGATCAGTTGGATAGTATTGACATGATCCTTTCATACTGGGGCGACGAGGCAATTGCACATACGTTGCTTTCATTTGGTTTTACCAATGGAGATCACGCTGTGTTTTCAGTTGAAATCCGCAAAGAAAAGGGTGAGGATTTTTCCACCATCGGCGGTTTTTTCAAACAATATGAACTGGCAATTCTGGCAGCTGATGAAAACGACATCGTGCGCTTGCGTACCAACGCGCGCGACCCGCTAGAGGATGTCTATCTTTATCCAATCACCACGACAAAAGAACACCGTATTACCCTGTTCAAAGGTCTGGTCGAAAAAGCCAGTGCACTTGCAACAAAAGCACAGTTTTACAATACACTTACAGCCAATTGTACAACAGTGATCTTCGGTTTGATAAAACAGTACCGTGATGACATCAGCCTGGATATGCGCATCATACAATCAGGCTATTTGCCTGATTATATGGCAGAGCGCGATGCTTTGAATTGGCCTAAGCCCTATGGTGATATTCGTGCGCGTGCAGCAATCTCGGCCAAGGGGCTGGGACTAAAAGCGGGTGAGGATTATTCTGTGGTTATACGCCAGTAAGCATAAGAAAAAACATTGCCATCACACACGAACCAAATACTATCCCCCTAGATATTTGATAATCTGAAAATCACCGGCCAACACTTCAGGTGCAATTCTGGGTAGGGAATGTTTATGAAACAGCAAAGTCCATTTGGCGCGGTAAAACGCAACCTTGTTGGTGACAATAATCCATCTATTTACCCCGGCTCAGACCCAACAATCTATGGAACGGCAACGCTTACCCCATTAGATCCGGTGGAAGTTCGCAGTTTTCAATCGTACCGGTTGATCTATACCGTTGGTAAGCTTGGCATTGATGATACAGGCGGCATCCGCATTGCATGGCGCTCGATCAGTGATGCGGGGCGCCCGCAAATGACAGACCCGATGGGTGATAACTATGTAACAGCTTCCAGTAACGGGGCCGGGCGGTTGTCTTTGCGGTATGATCATAATGGTGGAATTCGCCCGTGGAACGAGGTTCTGACGGTTGAACAGGTTGGTGGGTATTTGCGCGAGGGCGATAAGATCACCATTCTGTTTGGTGACACGTCACAGGGTTCCGCCGGTATGTTGACGCAAACTTTTGTTGAAGGGGGGCGCGATTTTCGGGTGATGGTCGATGTGCAGGCCACGGGCATATTTATTGAACTGCCGGACACGCAGCTTGCAATACCGATTGTTGCGGGGCCTGCAGTTAGCTGGCATGCCGTGATCCCTACCTTGCGCCGCCCGATGGAAGCATTTCATCTGGGACTGAAAGCTGAGGATAAATGGGGTAATCCGACAGCGCAGGCAAACGCGGTTTTGCGGTTTGAAACGTCAATGCCTGTGATGGGGCTGCCTGAGATGTTGGATTATGCGCCCGAAGACCGTGCGATGACGCTGGAGAATCTGACAGTTGCGCAGGAAGGCACAGTTTGGATCAAAGCTTTTATTGGAGAAAATGAAGTCGCCCAAGCAGGGCCTCTGGTGATCAAAAATGGTGATGTTGCAGGTTTCTGGGGCGACTTGCATGGGCAGACCGGAGAAACGGTTGGAACCAATACAATTGAGAGCTACTTTGATTTCGCCCGCAACAAAGCGTTTCTGGATGTCACTAGCCATCAGGGAAATGATTTCCAATTAACGGGTGTATTTTGGCAGCATTTGAATGATCAAACTGCCACATGGGATGAACCGGGAAGATTTACGGTGTTTCCGGGTTATGAATGGTCAGGCAACACGGCTGTGGGCGGTGATCATAATGTGTTTTTTCGCAATGAAGGTTGCACCATTCGCAGGTGCTCGCATGTATTGCTGGATGACCAATCAGACATGGATACTGATGCAAATACGCTGACTGATCTTTATCAGGCATTCGTTGCATCTGGTGATGATGTGGTGCTTTATGCCCATGTCGGTGGGCGCTATGCGGATATATTTTATGATCACGACCCGACACTGGAAACTGCCGTTGAAGTGCATTCCGCATGGGGTACGTTCGAGTGGATATTAACAGATGGTTTCGCGCTTGGGCGGCGTGTCGGTGTTGTTTGCAACAGTGACGGTCACAAAGGGCGGCCGGGGGCGAGTTATCCCGGTGACAGCATCTTCGGCTCCCTTGGTGGGTTGACCTGCTTTCTGGCCGATAAAAATGACCGTGACAGAATTTTTGAAGCACAACGCCGCCGTCATCATTACGGCACCACAGGGTGCAGAATGTTCATGGATGTTAGGATCAATTTTCCGGAAACCAGCACAGTTTACGAACGCAATCCTGATGCAATGCCCGATACGGTCACGCATCAGGTGAACAATGTCATGATGGGCGATATCGTGCAAACAAGTGCAGATGAAGTTGAATTGGCGGTCTCGATAAAAGCACATGCGGGGATTGAGCGGATCGAGATCAGAAACGGAGCGGACGTTCTGGAAACCCTGCGGCCCTATGGCGAAAGTGATCTGGGTCGCCGCATTCGGGTGCTATGGAGCGGGGCGGAATACCGTGGACGCGACAGGATCACCACATGGAATGGGCGTGCACAATTCAATGGCATGGTGATTGAGCGTTTTGAAACAATCAATCAATGGAACCCTGATCAATTGTTTGAACAGCGTGGCTCGGATACAGTAATCTGGAATACGGTGACCACGGGTAATTTCATGGGGTTTGATGTGTGGTTGGCAGATGACAGCGGGGATATTGCCGTGACTACAAATCACGGCGCCTTGTCGTTTGATCTGGGGGACATCGGATTACGGGAAATCGTGCTTGATGCAGGCGGGCTGGAACGCAAGTTGAAAATCTCACGTCTGCCGGAAAATAGGCTGAAAAATGAAATAACGTTTACGCGTAACATCAAACTGAATACCAAAGGCGATAATCCGATTTGGATTTGCGTGTTCACAGAAGACGGTTTTCAGGCATGGTCCAGCCCGGTCTATGTTTTTCAGTGATAAAGACATATAAGACGGCAATCCATTTTATATAACACTGCATTTACCCCTTTCCATTTCCTGCCATCCATGAGATAGGGCAGCGTCAATACCGATAACTTTTGGAGATACCAAATGGAAATTCGTGAGGCCCTTACCTTCGATGATGTACTGCTTGTTCCAGGCGCGTCCAGTGTGTTGCCGTCTGATGCAAACACTGCCACCCATGTGACAAAATCCATAGCGATGAACATTCCGCTTCTGAGTTC
>JAJFHY010000221.1 GCA_021775375.1 Amylibacter sp.
AACCAAGAGCCGATTATTCTGTTTATGGCCACCATCGGGCTTGCCTATTTCATGGAAGGTTTCGGCGATTTGATGTGGGGTGCCGACATCAAGAAACTGGATGTTGGCCTGCCTCAAGGCGGAAATACCTGGATAGAAGCAAATACCGCCTTTTTGGGTGGTGACGATTTTTACGGGTTTTATCTGGATAATCTGGATATGTGGGCCACAGTGTTTGCCGGGCTTTTGGTGGTCACACTGGTGTTGTTCAGTCAATATACCAAAACCGGCCGCGCATTGCGTGCGGTGGCCGATGATCACCAAGCGGCGCTTTCCGTGGGTATTTCGTTACGTGCCATCTGGGTGATTGTCTGGTCTATCGCGGGCTTTGTAGCCCTAGTGGCAGGCATTATGTGGGGGTCCAAATCAGGGGTTCAGTTCTCATTGTCTCTGATCGCGTTAAAAGCACTTCCCGTTCTTATGTTGGGTGGGTTTACCTCTATTCCGGGTGCGATCATCGGCGGGTTGATTATCGGGGTGGGTGAAAAAATGTTCGAGTTCCTGATCGGCGCACCTTTCTTGGGCGGGGCCACGGAAAACTGGTTTGCCTATATGCTTGCCCTCGTATTCCTCGTCTTTAGGCCACAAGGCCTGTTTGGCGACAAAATAATTGAGAGGGTGTAAAGATGCTCTACCGTGAAGCAGGTGATTTCAAAACCACTTATGCCAAAGACCAGCAAACATTTCCGATTACATTTGATCGTTGGGGATACTTTCTGACCATTGCTGTGGCTGTACTTGTTGTTCCGTTTATGCTGAACGACTATTGGACCCAAGCGGTTATTCTACCTTTCCTGATCTATGCTATTGCCGCAATCGGGTTGAATATCCTGACCGGCTATTGCGGACAGGTCAGCCTTGGATCGGGTGGATTTATGGCTGTGGGGGCTTATGCTTCCTATAAGTTGATGACAGCGTTTCCGGAACTGAATATCGTTTTTGTTATCCTGCTGTCAGGGGGAATAACCGCAATGGTGGGTATGTTGTTCGGCCTGCCAAGTCTGCGGATCAAAGGGTTTTATCTGGCGGTGGCCACTTTGGCCGCGCAGTTCTTTCTGGTCTGGTTGTTCAACAAAGTGCCGTGGTTCTACAACTACTCGGCTTCCGGCCAAATCAGTGCACCTGAACGCAGTCTGTTCGGGTTTGCGGTAACCGGGGCCAATGCGAACCCTGCCACAAGTTATCTGTTCTGCCTTGGTTTTGTCTTTGTGATGGCATGGGCCGCTCGCAATATGACACGCGGTGCCAATGGCCGCAAATGGATGGCGATCCGTGATATGGATATTGCTGCCGAGATTATCGGCGTTGACCCGCTGAAATCCAAACTGACCGCCTTTGGCGTCAGCTCGTTTTACATCGGCATTTCCGGTGCCCTGCTGTTTGCTGTCTATCTGGGGGCGGCGGAAGTGGGCGAGGCCTTTGGTATCGAAAAATCATTTCTGATCTTGTTCATGATTATAATTGGCGGGTTGGGATCCATATTCGGTTCGTTCGCGGGGGCTGCCTTTATGATATTGATGCCGGTTTTGCTGAAAAATATCATGGTGGGGCAAATGGGATGGGCAACTGATCTGGCGGCACATTTCCAGTTTGTCATTGTCGGCGGATTGATCATAATATTCCTGATTGTGGAACCACATGGGCTGGCGCAACTATGGCGACTGGCAAAAGAAAAACTAAGATTATGGCCCTTTCCACATTAGGGCCAAATACTCCGCGTCACATTAGACGCATCACACTATGTCTACCTAAGGGAGGAAACTGACATGAAACTAACCAAACTGGCAGCTGTTGCTGCCGCAGCAATGATTGCTGCAAGCCCAGTACTGGCGGACCTTGTGTTCCCATCGCTGGATTATCGGACCGGCCCATATGCGGCGAACGGTATTCCGTTTGCGGACGGCTATTCGGATTATTTCACACTTATAAATGCACGCGACGGCGGTATTGGCGGCGTGAATGCAAAAGTTATTCCGTGCGAAACCGGCTATAACACTGAAAAAGGTGTGGAATGCTACGAGTCCACCAAAGGCGAAGGTGCACTTGTGTATCAGCCGCTATCGACAGGTATTACGTACCAGTTGATCCCGAAAGCAACGGCTGACGGCATTCCTGTACACTCTATGGGTTACGGACGCACATCAGCGGCAAACGGTAAAGTGTTTCACAACATCTTTAACTACCCTGCCAACTACTGGAATGGTGCATCCATTGCTATCAACCATATTCTTGCACAAGAAGGTGGCGATATTAAAGGTAAGTCAGTGGCGCTTGTTTATCACAACTCTGCTTACGGCAAAGAGCCGATCCGCACATTGGAAGAGCTATCTAAAAAGCATGGTTATAAACTGACATTGCTGGCGGTGGACCATCCCGGCCAAGAGCAAAAGTCACAATGGCTGCAAATTCGCCGCGAAAAGCCTGACTATGTTTTGATGTGGGGCTGGGGTGTTATGAACCAGGTTGCTATTCAGGAAGCTGCTAACATTAAATATCCAATGGATCACTTCATTGGTATCTGGTGGTCCGGTTCTGAGAACGACACAGTTCCTGCCGGTGCAGGTGCAGACGGCTATAAAGCTTTGAACATGCACAACGTTGGTTCTGATTACCCGCTTTATGCTGACCTGAAAAAACACGTCTATGATGCTGGTAAAGCTGCCGGCGCTGGCGACCAGGCAGGTACGGTGCTTTATAACCGTGGCATGTATGCAGCCATGTTGGCTGTTGAAGCTGCTAAAACTGCACAGGAAATGCATGGTACCAAAGACATCACACCAGCAATGATGCGTGATGGCATGGAAAATCTGGTCATCGACGAAGCTAAAATGACAGCTTTGGGTATGCCGAACTTTGGTCCTTCATTCAGCGTGTCTTGTGAAAACCACGGTGGCCCGGGTCTGGGTGCGGTTCAACAATGGGATGCAACGGCACAGAAGTGGTCTTTGATCACTGATTTCGGCCCATCAGATATGGAAGTGATTGGTGCGCTGATTGCAGAAGATAGTGCTGCATTCGCGGCTGAAAACAATATTACACCAGGCTGCAACTAAGCCTTGATATACCCTCTGGCCCCAGATGCGGGCCAGAGGGATTTACAAGAAATTTATACCGTTGGATTGAACACATGTTAGACGCAACACCGACATCTGAAAACCTATTGGAAGTGAACAACATTGAAGTGATCTACAACCACGTGATCCTTGTGTTGAAAGGTGTCAGCCTGTCTGTTCCCAAAGGTGGTATCACGGCCCTTCTGGGCGGTAATGGTGCAGGTAAAACCACAACGCTAAAGGCAATTTCGAACCTGCTGCACTCTGAGCGCGGTGAAGTGACCAAAGGCTCTATAAGCTATCGTGGCTCACCGGTGGCGGATTTGAACCCGGCTGCACTGGTGAAATCCGGTGTGATCCAAGTGATGGAAGGCCGGCACTGTTTCGAGCATCTTACGATTGAAGAAAACCTGCTGACAGGGGCCTATACACGAAATTACAGCCGTGCAGAATTGGCCGCTGCGCTGGACTTGGTCTATACATATTTTCCGCGCCTGAAAGAACGGCGCAAGTCCCAAGCGGGCTATACATCGGGTGGTGAGCAACAAATGTGCGCAATTGGGCGCGCTTTGATGAGCAAGCCTGAAACAGTGCTGCTGGATGAGCCGAGCATGGGGTTGGCCCCGCAATTGGTAGAAGAGATTTTCGGCATCGTGAAAGATTTGAACGAAAAAGAAGGCGTGTCCTTTCTGTTGGCCGAGCAAAACACAAATGTTGCCCTGCGCTATGCCCATTATGGATATATCTTAGAATCCGGGCGCGTGGTGATGGACGGCCCTGCGGCTGAATTGCGTGAAAATCCGGATGTAAAAGAGTTTTATCTGGGTATGTCGGATGAGGGCCGTAAATCGTTTCGCGAAGTCCGCTCTTATCGCCGCCGTAAAAGATGGCTTAGCTAATGTACGCAGTCCAGAAGACCTATTCACAACCTATTTGTGGATTTATAGACAGTTCAAGGATTGCCTGGTTAAAATTATCCGTTTTTCTGCTTTATTTCCTCAATCAGTGCCATCGCCTCAGAGCGCGTGTTGCGTATATTAGGACGGAATTCCTGACTTTCGGCGCGACTCCGGATTTCTTCGGCGGTCTCAGAACCGGGTGCATAACGGGCAGAGCCCAGCGAATGGTTGATATTCAACGATTTTCCGCGTTGAGAATAGGGAATCCATGCCTCGGGATAAATGCGACAATTATCGTAGTTGATCAGAAAATACCATTTAGTCCGACCCGAGTTTTTGATGGCATTTTCAAGAAAATCATAAACCAGGTTCACATCATCTACATGGGCAATCGTGATATTCGAAAAATCGATGTCCATGATCCCCTCGCTTTTCAAAAAAGAGACCCTGTCTTTAATATCTTCAAGCGTAAGATTCTCTTTATACACAACTTTAGCCAATCGCTTGGACGGAAGTTCGGCGATGCGTCGAAGCGCATCGTCGCGATTGGAAAACAGATTGACGTCAAACTCTTCTGTATTGGCACGGCGCTCGATTTCTTTTCTGGTTTCCTCACCGACATCAAATCGGACAGAGCCCTGACTGTGGGTCAGATTAAGGTCTTTGCCGCGAAGCGAATAAGCGAACCAGGCACCCGGGTCGATTTTGGTTCCCGAGTAGTTGATCAGAAAAAACCATTTATCTTCACCGGTTTGCGTGATTTCTTGCTCCAGTACGTCATAAACATGATTGACTTGCTCAGACTCGGCAAAATGCAAACCCGAGAAGTCAACTTCCATAATTTGGGTGTCGTTATGGAAGGTTATGCGTTCTTGTATCGTATCAGGCATGGACTATGTCTCCTTAGTATGCGGGCAACAAAATGGTTCTTTGTTATAGTGCACCACGCATTGGAAAAGAATTTGTATGCAATTGTATACAATGAAGATGCAAAGATGTATACCGCATTAGTATTTCAGCGAACAAGGATTATTTAATGTCCGAATTTTTCGATAATCTTGAAACCCGCTCGGCGGATGAACGCGCACATGATCTGGCACAGGGTTTGCCAAGGCAGATTGCCAATGCGCAGAAAAACACCGCTGGCTTTTCAACCCTTCTGGCAGGTATTGATGCACGCAAGATAACCCAAGTCTCTGATCTGCAAAACTTGCCTGTTCTGCGTAAATCCGATTTACACGACGCACAATGTGCCAACCCGCCATTGGGTGGATATGCAGCGCTTGCATCAAAAAATATAGACCATGTTTTCCAATCTCCCGGTCCGATTTATGAAATGGGTCAAAAAAGCCATGACTGGTGGCGGTTTGGCCGTTTTCTGCATGCTTTGGGTGTAGGTGTAGGTGACGTTGTGCAAAACACGTTTTCCTATCATTTCACACCCGCGGGTATGATGTTTGAGAATGCCGTCGAAGCGGTCGGTGCTACGGTGTTTCCCGCAGGGCCCGGGCAGACAGAGTTGCAAGCGCGAGCAGCGTTTGATCTAGGTGTGACATGTTATGCGGGTACGCCTGATTATCTAAATACAATCCTGCAAAAGGGCGATGCGCTGGGCTTGGATTTATCCAAGATCAGGGCTGCTGCGGTAAGTGGCGGGCCGTTGTTTCCGCAAATCCGCCAAACCTATAAGGAACGCGGTATTGCCTGTTTGCAATGCTATGCAACGGCGGATTTAGGCCATATCGCCTATGAAACCAAAGCGATGGACGGTTTGGTTGTGGATGAAGGCGTGATTGTGGAAATTGTTACCCCTGGCACAGGCAAGCCTGTAGTTGCTGGTGAAATCGGCGAGGTGGTTGTGACTACGCTGAACCCGGATTACCCGCTGATCCGTTTTGCAACCGGTGATTTATCCGCCATTCTGCCCGGCGAAAGTGCTTGCGGACGTACAAATGTGCGTATTGCGGGTTGGAAGGGTCGTGCTGATCAGGCAACCAAGGTAAAGGGCATGTTTGTACGTCCTGAGCAGGTCGCGACTTTTCTAGAACGTCATCCGGAGGTCTATAAAGCACGGGTAGAGGTTAATCATGATGGCAAAAACGATACGCTTGTGGTGCGGCTTGAAACCGAAAACACTGAATGTGCAGGTTATGAAAACTCACTTCGCGAGGTACTGAAATTACGCGCGGCGGTAGAGCTTTGCGCCAAGGGTGATCTGCCCCGCGATGGATTGGTGATTGCGGACGGACGCGCCCCATCGTAACGTTTTGCCATGATTGAAACACGGTTAACAAAATTCTTTGATATAGAGTTTCCCATCCTACAAGCCCCTATGGCCTTTGCCGCTGGGGGCGCATTGGCGTCTGCCGTGACGCAAGCCGGTGGCTTGGGTTTTATCGGTGGCGGTTATGGCGATGCAGCTTGGCTGAAGCAAGAGTTCAAGGCTGCGGGTAATACCCACATTGGCTGCGGCTTCATCACATGGTCTCTGGCAAAACAGCCAGAGCTGTTAACCCAAGCGTTGGAGAAAAGTCCGAAAGCGATTTTCCTGTCATTTGGTAATCCCGCCCCGTTTGTATCTGAGATTAAGGCAGCAGGTGTACCTTTGATTTGCCAGGTGCAAACCCTGAAAGATGCGAAACACGCCATTGCATCCGGTGCCGATATTATCGTGGCCCAAGGTGCTGAAGCGGGCGGCCACGGTGAGAAACGCGCGACTTTTACACTTGTGCCGGAGGTTGCAGATTATATCGCAAATGCGGCCCCCGAAGTTCTATTGGTCGCCGCAGGTGGCATTGCGGACGGGCGCGGCCTGGCTGCAGGTTTGATGTTGGGTGCGGATGGTGTTTTAGTCGGCTCTCGATTTTGGGCCGCAAAGGAGGCACTTGTTCATCCTGCTGTTTTAAAAGCGGCAATTGGCGCAAGTGGCGACGATACTTTGCGCACATCCGTCATTGATATTGTGCGCGGTCGTGATTGGGAAGAACGCTATGATTGCCGGGTTTTGGATAACCGTTTTACGGCGGAATGGCATGGTAATGAAGCGGGATTAAAGAATGATAAGGCCGCACATGAAAAATGGCAACAGGCCGCATTGGATGGCAACCCGGCAATTGCCAATGGCATTGTGGGCGAGGCTGTTGGTTTGATACATGACATTGTGCCGGCAAAGGACATTGTTCGGCAAATGGTTGAACAGGCAAAAACCTCTCTGAAACGTTACTGATAGAACGCAGTGCATTGCATTGACAGAATCACATTGCGGCGATAAAAGAACGAACGTTCATTTAATTGAGGGTTGCATGGCACGCGTCAAAGGTTCCATAGGGTCAAAGACCAAGGCCGCGATTTTGGAAAAAGCATTACCGCTTATAGCACAATACGGTTATGCGGCGGTATCCATGCGTATGATTGCAGATGCGGTGGGCGTAAATGTTGGTGCCCTTTACAATCATTTCCCAAGTAAACAGCATATGTTGGTCGTATTGATGTCTGACCACATGGACGGGCTGCTGGCCGCTTGGAACGAAGTTGATACAGGCGGCATGACACCTGCGCAAAAACTGGAAAGTTTTGTACGCTTTCATATCAGCTATAATATCACTCGTGGCGATGATGTTTTCATCTCGTTCATGGAGTTGCGCTCACTTGAACCGGAAGGCCACAAACGGATCGAGAAAAAGCGTAAAGCGTATGAAGGTGTCGTGCGTCAAATTATTCAGGATGGCCAAACTTGCGGTGAGTTTCACGTTGAAGACGCCCATGTTGCCGCGATGTCCGTTCTGGGCTCGCTCATCGGGGTGAACACTTGGTACCGCGCCAAGGGGCGGTTGTCTAAGACGAAAATTGAAGATTATTACGCTGCCATATCATTGCGCAGCGTTGGCTATGATGCAGAAGGGAAGTCACATGTTTGATGCAACAATGAATTTTAATCTCGGCGAGGATATTGACGCTTTGCGTGAAACCGTTCGCCGCTTTGCAATGGATGAAATCGCGCCGCGTGCCGCCGACATTGACCGCGATAACGAATTTCCGATGGATTTATGGGAAAAGATGGGTGCCCTTGGGCTGCACGGTATTACCGTTCCAGAAGAGGATGGCGGCGTTGCCATGGGTTATCTTGCGCATTGTATCGCGATTGAGGAGATCAGCCGTGCATCCGCATCGGTCGGCCTGTCTTATGGTGCACATTCCAACCTTTGTGTGAATCAGATCAATCGGTGGGGGACGCCTGCGCAAAAAGCGAAATACTTGCCGAAACTGATCTCGGGCGAGCATGTGGGGTCTTTGGCGATGTCCGAACCGGGTGCTGGCTCTGACGTTGTGTCGATGAAACTGAAAGCTGAAAAGCGCAATGATGGGTATATGTTGAACGGCAATAAAATGTGGATCACAAACGGGCCTGACGCCAACACGCTGATTGTCTATGCCAAGTCTGATCCGGATGTCGGGCCTAAGGGTATCACGGCATTTTTGATCGAGCGCGAAATGGACGGGTTTTCTACTGGTCTAAAGCTGGACAAGCTGGGCATGCGCGGTTCGAACACCTGCGAATTGGTGTTCAAGGATTGTCTGGTGCCGTTCGAAAATATTCTGGCCGAAGAAGGCAAAGGCGTGAATGTTTTAATGTCGGGTCTTGACTATGAGCGTGTCACGCTTGCGGCCGGTCCCATCGGGCTTATGGCAGCTGCCATGGATGTGGTCGTGCCATATATCCATGAGCGCGAACAGTTTGGAAAACCGATCGGGACGTTCCAGCTGATGCAAGGAAAAGTTGCCGACATGTATACAAATATGAACGCTTGTCGCGCTTATGTTTACGCGGTGGCCCAAGGTTGTGACCGGGGTCAAACCTCGCGCAAGGACAGCGCGGGTTGTATCCTTTATGCGGCGGAAAAAGCCACCCAAGTGGCCCTTGATGCGCTGCAATGTCTGGGCGGCAACGGGTATATCAACGACTACCCCACGGGACGATTGTTGCGCGATGCCAAGCTGTATGAGATCGGCGCAGGCACTTCGGAAATACGCCGTATGCTGATCGGACGTGAACTGTTTATTGAGACGGCAGGATAAGAAATGTTGCATCCCGCCACATCTTATGACGATTTATGCGAAAGCTTCGCTTGGGACATTCCTGCGCGGTATAATATCGGTGTGGATGTTTGCGATAAATGGGCTGAAATCGACCCTGACCGCACAGCAATAATCGACCTAACGGACGGGACGCGCACAGATGTCAGTTTCGGGGTGTTGCAATATCTGTCAGATCATCTGGCACAACATCTGCAATCAAATAGCATAGGTGTCGGCGACCGCGTGGGCGTGTTGCGCACGCAATCGGTTTGGACTGCAGCAGCGCATATTGCGATCTGGAAACTGGGCGCGATCTCAGTTCCGTTGTTCACGCTGTTTCGGGCCGAGGCTTTGTTGTCACGCTTGAGCAATGCGGGTGCAAAAGCGGTTGTGGTGGATGAAAGCTCCGTGGAGCTGGTAACGCCTTTGCGCGATCAACTGCCTGAACTGCAGCATGTGATTTGCCCTGAAACTGCAAGCTTCGAAGATGATGACGCCGAATTCACCCCGCATGATACCTTGGCTGATGACCCTGCCATATTGATCTACACCTCCGGCACCACGGGCCCGCCCAAGGGTGCGTTACATGCCCACCGCGTATTGCCGGGCCACTTGCCGGGTGTAGAAATGAGCCATGATTTTCTGCCGCAAGCGGGCGACTGCATGTGGACACCTGCGGATTGGGCATGGATTGGTGGATTGCTCGATGTGTTGATGCCCGCATTGCATCATGGCGTTCCGGTTGTGGCGGCCAGAATGCAAAAATTCAGCGCCGCGGGGTGCAATGATATTATTCAAAAGGGCGGTGTGCGAAACATATTTTTCCCACCCACAGCCCTAAAAATGCTGATGGCGGAAGGTGTTGAAATCTCTGGCTTACGCACTGTTGCTTGCGGTGGTGAGCCATTGGGTGCGGCGCTTTTGAACTGGGGTAAATCCGCGCTTGGCTTGTCGATCAACGAGTTTTACGGCCAAACCGAATGCAACATGGTCATCTCGTCTTGCAGTGCGTTGTTCGCATCAAGCGATGGCTGTGCAGGACGCCCCGTTCCCGGCCATAACGTGACGGTGATTGATGATCAGGGCCAACCCACGGATACAGAGGGCGATATAGCCGTGCATCGCGGCACGCCGGTGATGATGCTGGAATATTGGCAGAACCGGGCGGCAACCCGTGAAAAGTTTTGCGGTGACTGGCTGCTGACGGGGGATCGGGGTATCCTTGATCAAGGTTATATACGCTTTGTCGGACGTGATGATGATGTCATCACATCCGCAGGCTACCGTATCGGCCCAAGTGCCATCGAGAATTGCCTGATGGGGCATGCGGCTGTTATCGGGGCTGCGGTTGTTGGTAAGCCTGATTTGAGGCGCACCGAGATCGTGAAGGCTTATGTCAAGTTGCAGGCCGGTGTGGCTGAAACGGCCGATCTGATCAAAGAATTGCAGGCTCATGTGGCAGACAATCTGGCAGCGCATGAATATCCACGCGAAATTGAATTTGTGACAGAGTTCCCTATGACCGTGACAGGCAAGATTATCCGTAAAGAATTGAAAGCACGCGCAAGTGCAGAAGTTGGGGCTGAATGATGGCTGAGATCAAGACAAAACTTAACCCGCAAGGCGCGGAATTTGCGGCTAATGTTCAAGCAAACCAATCTTTACGTGATGGAATTGCAAAACTGGCTGCTACCATCGCACAGGGTGGCAATGAGCGCTCGCGCAACCGCCATTTGGCACGTGGAAAACTATTGCCGCGTGACCGTGTAGCGGGTCTATTGGATGCAGGTTCGGCATTCCTTGAAATCGGTCTCTTTGCAGCACAGGATGTTTACAATACTGACCTGCCTGCGGCGGGCGTCATCGCGGGCGTGGGGCAAGTTGAAGGCCGCGCGTGCATGATCGTGTGCAATGACGCGACCGTTAAGGGCGGCACATATTTCCCGTTGACGGTGAAAAAACACTTGCGTGCGCAAGCGATTGCCGAGGAAAACAATCTGCCTTGTATCTATCTGGTCGACAGTGGCGGCGCCAACCTGCCAAACCAGGACGAAGTCTTTGCCGACAAAGACCATTTCGGACGTATTTTTTACAATCAGGCGCGGATGAGTGCCAAGGGTATCACCCAGATCGCTGTGGTTTTGGGCTCTTGTACGGCGGGCGGAGCTTATGTACCTGCGATGTCCGACCAAACTATTATCGTCAAAGAACAGGGGACGATTTTTCTGGCGGGGCCACCATTGTTGAAGGAGGCCACAGGTGAGATTGTCGACGCGGAAACTCTGGGTGGCGGTGATACCCACACGCGCCTGTCGGGTGTGGCGGATTATCTGGCCAATGATGATGCGCATGCGCTGGCACTGGCACGTCAATGCGTACGTAACTTAGGTGTTGCACCGAAGCCCGCTATCGCAACACGGACAGCGCAAGCCCCCGTGCTTGACCCATCCGAGATGCTGGGCGTGGTGCCGAAAGACGCTAAAACTCCCTATGATATTCGCGAGATTATCGGTCGGATTGTCGACGGCTCGGAGTTCGAGGAATTCAAGGAGCGCTTTGGAGCCACATTAGTCTGCGGCTTTGCCCATATCGACGGGATGCCCGTGGGCATTCTTGCCAATAACGGCGTGTTATTCTCGGAAAGTAGCCAGAAGGGCGCGCATTTCATACAGCTTTGCTGCAAACGCAAAACACCGCTGTTGTTCTTGCAAAATATCACCGGTTTTATGGTTGGTGCGAAATATGAAGCGGGCGGTATTGCCAAAGACGGGGCGAAACTCGTGGCCGCCGTATCCTGCGCTGATGTGCCAAAAATCACCGTGGTGGTCGGCGGCTCTTATGGTGCTGGGAACTATGGCATGTGCGGGCGGGCTTACGGGCCGCGCTTTATGTGGATGTGGCCAAATGCGAAAATATCCGTGATGGGTGGCGAACAGGCAGCCGGTGTGATGGCAACCGTGACACGCGATGCGATAGAGGCCAAGGGCGGCACGTTTTCGGATGAGGAAGAGCGCAAGTTAAAGCAACCGATTTTGGATCAGTTCGAGGAACAATCACAGCCACTTTATGCATCTGCGAGGTTATGGGACGATGGGATCATCGACCCCGCAAAAACCCGTGATGTAGTGGCTTTATCGCTGCGTGCGGCATTGAATGCACCAATAGAAGAGACGCGTTTCAGCGTCTTTAGAATGTAGAGGTAGGGCGCATGTTCACAAAAATACTGATTGCTAACCGCGGTGAAATTGCCTGCCGTATTATTAAGACCGCAAAGCGTATGGGCATTGCCACAGTCGCGGTTTATTCGGACGTGGACGCAAATGCGCTGCATGTGACACTGGCTGATGAAGCGGTCCATATTGGCGGGTCGGCTGCAACCGACAGCTATCTGCTAAGTGAGCGCGTGATTGAAGCGGCCCAACAAACAGGCGCGCAGGCTGTGCACCCCGGTTATGGGTTTTTATCGGAAAACCCCGCATTTGCAGAGAAGCTTGCAAAAGCAGGGTTGGTATTTATCGGCCCAAGTGCTGATGCCATTCGCAAAATGGGACTGAAAGATCAGGCTAAACATCTGATGGAAAATGCCGGTGTTCCCGTTGTTCCGGGCTATCACGGTGTGGAACAGGACGCCGATTTTCTGGCGGATGAAGCTGCAAAAATAGGTTACCCCGTGCTTATCAAAGCCCGTGCGGGTGGCGGCGGCAAGGGAATGCGTCTGGTTGAAAAAGCAGGCGATTTCAAAGCAGCACTTGGTTCCGCCCAGCGTGAAGGCAAGGCCAGTTTTGGCGACGCTCATGTTTTGATCGAGAAATATATCACTGCACCCCGCCATATCGAAGTGCAGGTTTTTGGCGACAGTCATGGCAATATCGTGCACCTCTTTGAGCGCGATTGCTCGCTTCAACGCCGCCATCAAAAAGTGATCGAAGAAGCCCCAGCACCTGATATGCCTACGGATGTGCGCGCCGCAATGACAATGGCTGCAACGCGTGCGGCCGCTGAGATCAATTATGAGGGTGCCGGTACTATCGAGTTTATCGTGGACGGTTCCGGCCCGCTGCGCACAGACGGTTTCTGGTTCATGGAAATGAACACGCGGTTGCAGGTAGAACATCCTGTGACAGAAGCTATTACAGGGCAGGATCTGGTGGAATGGCAGTTGCGTGTTGCCGCAGGTGAGCCGCTACCGATGACACAAGATCAACTTGTGATAAGCGGTCATGCTTTTGAAGCGCGGATTTATGCGGAAGACCCGCAAAACGATTTTATGCCAGC
>JAJFHY010000222.1 GCA_021775375.1 Amylibacter sp.
CCCGTGAATTGTTACAGTTCTACGAAAAACTGAAACGAAACGGGTGGAATTCATCACCTGAAATCACTGGCTTGTGAGGTATCTATCTTTTTAAGTGCTTATACCGCAATAAAAGCGAAATGAAGAGATGAATGATATGGATGAAGATATGAATGAAGTGCCTTCAAGCAATGTGCAACCCGCGCCGACTCGATTTTCGATGAAACGGATGCTGCCATTTGCAGTAATTATTTTTGCCGCGGTCTTAGGGTTTGTTTTTTTGCGTGATTATCTAAGTTTTGAACAATTGGCCCAAAATCAGGAGGCTTTGCAGACTTGGCGCGACAGTAACTTTGTATTGGCGTCGCTGGTGTTTATTGCGATTTACATTGTGATCGTGGCGTTTTCGCTGCCGGGAGCTGCGATCATTTCGCTGACAGGCGGTTTTTTGTTCGGGCTGTTTCCGGGTGCTTTATACAATATAGGATCTGCGACCATTGGAGCAACGTTGATTTTTCTGGCGGCACGCATGGGTTTTGGCGAAGCGCTTTCGGCAAAGATGGACGGCTCTAAAGGTGCAGTGAAGAAAATCAAGGACGGATTGAACGCCGATGAGGTTAGCTATTTGCTGATCATGCGTCTTGTGCCTGCTGTTCCGTTCTTTGTTGCAAACCTGATACCTGCGCTAGTGGGTGTTAAACTGAAGCGGTTTGTCTGGACAACGTTTGTCGGCATTATCCCGGGCGGCGTTGTATACACTTGGGTTGGTGCGGGTCTTGCTGATGTTTTTGCGAAAGGCGAAACGCCGAATTTAGGCATTATATTTGAATGGCCCGTTTTGGGTCCGCTTTTAGGGTTGGCATGTCTTGCGATGTTGCCGATCGTTCTGAAGAAAATCAAAAGGTAATAATAGATGACTATCAAGAACCGTATTAAAACCGATCTTTGTATCATTGGCGGTGGCTCTGGCGGCCTGTCCGTGGCGGCGGGTGCCGTACAAATGGGCGCGTCCGTTGTTCTGCTGGAAGGCGGCAAGATGGGCGGCGACTGTCTGAATTACGGCTGTGTTCCGTCAAAGGCGTTGATTGCGGCAGGCAAGCATGCGCATGCGATGACAACCGGTGCGCCGTTTGGAGTGGCGCCGGTGAAGCCGAAAGTGGATTATGCGGCGGCCAAGGATCATGTGGATGGCGTTATAGCTGGCATCGCGCCGCATGATAGTGTCGAGCGGTTCGAAAGCCTTGGTGTGAAGGTTATCACAGAATACGGGAAATTTATTTCACCGACCGAAGTGCAGGCAGGTGATGTTGTGATCGAAGCGCGGCGCTTTGTGATCTCGACGGGCTCCGCGCCATTTGTACCACCCATTCCGGGGGTGGATAAGGTAAAATATTACACCAATGAAGATATATTCGAGCTGCGTGAACGCCCAAATCATTTGCTGGTAATCGGCGGCGGGCCAATCGGGATGGAAATGGCACAGGCTCATGTGCGACTGGGCTGTAAAGTGACTGTAATAGAAGGCCTCAAGGCATTGGGGCGCGACGACCCTGAAATGGCAGCGATCGCTTTGGCGCGTATTCGGGCCGAGGGTGTTGAGATAGTCGAAGGCGCAATAGCCGAAAAGATCAGCCAAAGAGGGGCTGTTATAACAGTTAAAACCAAGGATGGTGCAACATATAAGGGCTCGCATTTGCTGATGTCCGTGGGGCGTAAGCCGAACACGGATAAGCTGAATTTGGAAGCGGCGGGCATCGAGCCTACACGTGCTGGTGTAAAGGTTGACGCGTCGTTAAAGACGACCAATAAACGGGTGTATGCCATAGGCGATGTTGCAGGTGGCCTGCAATTTACTCATGTGGCGGGCTACCACGCGGGTGTTATCATTCGATCTGCCTTGTTCGGTTTGCCCTCAAAGGCCCAAACAAATCATATCCCGTGGGCAACCTATATTGACCCTGAAATGGCGCAAGTCGGCCTGACAGAAGCACAAGCACATGAGGCGCATGGGGATAAACTGGAAGTGGTTCGTTTTGAGTATGCGGAAAATGACCGTGCACGTGCCGAATTAGCGACCACCGGGTTGATTAAAGTGATGATTGTCAAAGGGCGTCCGGTTGGTGCCAGTATCGTGGGCGCACAAGCCGGTGAGCTGATCCAGACTTGGGCATTGGTGATTGCAAATAAGCTGAAAATCGGGGCCGTGGCGGCAATGGTTGCGCCTTACCCAACATTGGGTGAGATCAATAAACGGGCTGCAGGGCAGTATTACAGCCCGCGTCTGTTTGAGAGTAATTTTGTAAAAAGGATCGTGAAACTGGTGCAGCGTTTTTAGCTATGGTGGCTTTGAAATGTAGCGTTGCACCCAAAAGGTGCACATATTAAACTTTAAACAACCAAGTCCAAGGGGGGCATATGTTTTTAAAATCACTATCGGGGCGCTTTTTGTTGCTGACGATCATCTTCGTGATGCTCGCCGAGGTATTGATCTTTGTCCCATCTGTTTCACGGTTCCGCGTTGATTACCTGCAAACGCGGCTGGATCGTTCTCAAATTGCTTCATTGGCTTTGCTGGCCTCACCGAATGATATGGTGACAACGGAGTTAGAGGCCGAATTGTTACGTAATGCGGGTGTATTGAACGTGGCTTTGCAACGCGATTCAGTACGGGAATTAATGTTGTCTTCGCCACTGAAGGCCCCGATTGAACAAACATATGATCTAAGAAATGCAACAGCCTGGGAATTAATACATGATGCGATTGAGGTATTATGGAACAATGACGATCGTGTCATCCGGGTGCGCGGCGAGCCTGTGAATGAGGCAGGTCACTTGATAGAAGTGGCCCTATATGAAAGGCCGTTACGCGACGCAATGATCGACTACGGTGTGAATATCTTCAATCTGTCGTTGTTTATTTCCATTGTGACCAGCGCATTGTTGTTTGTGGCAGTTCAGTGTTTTCTGGTTTTGCCGATCAGCCGTGTGGTGCGTCAAATTCATGAATTTGAAGCCGCCCCTGATGATGCGCGCAAGATAATACAGCCACAAGCTGGTGTTACCGAATTGTATGAAGCTGAAACGGCCATTCACTCGATGCAAACTCAACTTAGCCAATCGCTCAAACAAAAGGGGCGTTTGGCTGATCTAGGTAGTGCTGTTTCAAAGATCAGCCATGATTTGCGCAATATCCTGACAACGACACAATTGCTGGCTGATCGTATGGAAATGAGCGATGATCCTGCTGTTAAGAAAACCGCACCCAAGCTGATCACTTCGTTGTCGCGTGCTGTAAATCTCTGCGAAAGCACATTGCGGTTCGGCAAGGCAGAAGAGACAGCGCCAAATCTGACAAAATTTGCAATGCGGCCCTTATTGGCTGAAGTTGTGGATAGTGAATGTCTTGCTGTTGGGGAGACAAGTGTAAGTATTTCTTCGACTGTTGACGGTTCAATTTCAATGCGCGCAGATCGAGAGCAGCTTTTCCGGATCGTTAGCAATATTGTACGTAATGCGCGACAGGTATTGTCTTCACGAAAGCAACAGGGTGAAATATTGGTTGCGGGGAGTGAAACGCCGGATAGCTGGATAATCAAAATTTCAGACAATGGCCCGGGATTGCCGAAAAAGGCATTAGATAACCTGTTTACCCCATTTGAAGGTGGCGCGCGTCAGGGAGGCTCTGGTTTGGGTTTGGCTATTTCCGCAGAACTGGTCAAAGGCCACGGTGGAACGATAGAATTGTCAGCAACAGGCCCTGAGGGCAGTACTTTCTTGATAACGCTGCCAAAAGAACCTGAAAAATAAACTATCCGCGGTTTCTGGTGATGGTTTTGCGCAATGCGCACATCACTGTATGCGGCATCTGCAATATCAGTGTAATTTTTGGTTTTTCAGACACTACCCTAGCAATATTTATTAATTCGCCCTATTCCTGACAAAACCCCGAATTAACGGTGCGGGTAAGTAGATTAAAGCAGAGGCGAAATATGCAGTTAACGATGATCGGGACCGGCTATGTAGGATTGGTTTCAGGTGTGTGTTTTTCAGATTTTGGTCATGACGTGACCTGTGTTGATAAATTGCCTGAAAAAATCGATGCATTGCAACGTGGCGAAGTCCCGATTTATGAACCCGGTCTTGAAGATATGATGACTAAAAATGTGGCCAATGGGCGGCTTGGTTTTACACTGGATTTGAAAGATGCTGTTGGCACTGCAGATGCGGTATTTATCGCGGTTGGAACACCAACGCGGCGCGGCGACGGGCATGCGGATTTAACATATGTTTACGATGCTGCGCGTGAAATTGCACATGCGTTGAAGGGCTATACGGTCATTGTCACGAAGTCGACCGTGCCTGTGGGCACCAATCGTGAAGTTGAGCGGATAATTCGTGCGGAAAATCCAGATGCGGATTTTGATGTCTCCTCGAACCCAGAGTTCCTGCGTGAAGGTGCTGCCATTGAGGATTTTATGCGTCCTGACCGTGTTGTGGTCGGTATCGAAAACGAGCGCACGCGTGATGTTATGGCAAAAATTTACCGACCGCTTGCATTGCGTGAAGCCCCGATTGTTTATACCGATCTGGAAAGCGCCGAGATGATTAAATATGCCGCCAATGCGTTTTTGGCGACCAAGATCACCTTTATCAATGAAATCGCAAATCTCTGCGAAAAGGTCGGTGCAAATATTCAATCAGTAGCCAAGGGCATGGGAATGGATAACCGTATTGGTGGTAAATTTCTGCACGCAGGGCCGGGCTATGGTGGTTCGTGTTTCCCGAAAGACACCAAAGCATTAGCACGCATCGGGCAGGAACATGCAAGTCCGATCAAAATCATTGAACAAGTTATCGATATAAATGATGATCGCAAACGGCAAATGACAGATAAGATCATGTATCTGTGCGACGACAAGGTTAAGGGCAAAAAAGTAGCAATACTTGGCGTTACATTCAAACCCAACACGGATGACATGCGCGACAGTCCATCATTGACGATTGTACCCGCATTGGTTGGTGCAGGCGCTGATGTGCATGTGGTTGATCCACAAGGGCGCAAAGAGGGTGAAGAATTGTTACCTTCTGTCACTTGGGCCGATGATCCGTATGAGGCGGCAGCAGGAGCAGAAGCAATTGTAATTCTGACGGAATGGAACGAATTTCGTGCGCTTGATTTAATACGTTTGGCCAGTGTGATGAAAGACCCTAAAATGGCTGATCTGCGCAATATTTACGATCCCATTGAGGCAAAAGAGGCCGGTTTTGATTATATATCCGTTGGGCGGTAAATGATTTACTTTTGAGATTTATTCTATAATGCGGATATTGTGTGAACTTTAATCCGAAGTATTAGAATGCCTGAAATCACCGAAGTGTCCTTGCAACCGCTGCGCCAGATGATGGTGGATTTTCGCCGCGACCTGCACCAACATCCAGAGCGTGGTTTTGAAGAGACCCGTACTGCGGGAAAGGTGGCGGAAGCTTTGCGCAGTTTCGGTGTTGAGGTGCACGAAGGTATCGGTGGCACTGGTGTTGTCGGGGTGCTGCGTAATGGTGGCGGCAATCGCACGGTGATGTTGCGCGCGGACATGGATGCTTTGCCGATTATAGAGACCAGCACACATGATTATCCATCAAAATCCAGCGGCAAGATGCATGCTTGCGGACATGACGGACATACAACGATGTTGCTGGGCGCGGCCAAGTATCTGGCTGAAAACCTGCCTTTTACCGGTACTGTGCTTTTTCTGTTTCAACCCAATGAGGAACACGGGCTGGGCGCGAAAGCGATGATAAAGGACGGGTTGATATCCCAATTCCAACCGGAAGAGGTTTACGGGATACACAATCTGCCGGGTGCGCCTTTGGGAGAGATTTCATCCCGTACGGGTACGATATGTGCCAGTGAAAGCCTGTTTGAGTTCGAAATATTCGGGCAAGGCGGGCATGCTTCTATGCCGCAGGTCGGGGTCGATGCGATTCTGGTTGGCGCGGAGCTGGTTCAGGCGTTGCAAAACATTGTGGCACGCAAACTTGCACCTTCAACCGGCGCGGTTGTGTCGGTGACGGAATTTATCACTGACGGGCAGCGCAATGTGTTACCGGGACATGCTTTGTTGAAAGGTGATACACGCTCGTTCACAGCGCAAGACCGCGCTGAAATAGAGCGGTTGATGCGCCGGATTGCCAAGGGCATTGCCACGGCCCATGATGTCAGGATTGATGTGCGGTTTGCAACGGAATTTATGGAAACCGTGAATGCCGCCGAGCAGGTGAAAGTGGCAATGCAGGCGGCGGGCGGTATCAGTGACAAGGTGATACCGGAGCGCGGGCAGATGTCATTCTCCGAGGATTTCGGCTGTTTAAGCCATGAAATACCGGGCTGTTTTTTATTGATGGGTAATGGGTGCGACTATCCGCATAGTCAGCCGTTACATGCCTCTGATTACGAATTCAACGAAGATGCTCTAACACTGGGTGCCGCCTTTTGGGCGCGGCTGGTATCCGAGCGTTTGCCAAAAAAGGATGCCTGAATGTTTGAAGATTTTACAACCGCCAAATTAGCCTACACCCCGATGGAAAAGGCTGATGGTAACGCGTATGAGACAGCTATTAGCCCGGATGATTATGCAACAGCATTTACGGAAATTACCGCGTGGCAAGACTATGCGCCAACGCCATTGCTTCATCTGAAGGACTTGGCAAAATCACTGGGTTTGGGTGATATTTTATATAAAGACGAAGGGCCGCGTTTCGGGCTTGGTAGTTTCAAAGCGCTTGGCGGATCTTATGCAGGATTACGGATTTTGGGGCGCGAACTGGCAAAACGTCTTGGTAAAGATGTATCGCTGGATGATATACGTGCGGGTGTTTATGCGGATGATATTGCTAAAATCACGCTGGCCTCTGCAACCGATGGCAATCATGGGCGATCATTGGCATGGGGTGCGGGTCGGTTTGGCGCACCTTGCCAGATTTACATTCACCGTGATGTCAGTGAAGGCCGCGCACAAGCGATGCGCGATTTGGGCGCGACTGTGACCCGTATTGACGGAGATTATGATGCCTCTGTGGATCAGATCCGCGATGATGCAGATACCAATGGCTGGTTTATCGTGTCCGATACTTCTTGGGACGGATATACCCAGCCACCTACGGATGTGATGGCGGGTTACGGTGTTATGGTGCGTGAGATCGTGCAAGCGTTGGACACCCCCCCAACCCATGTAATTTTACAAGGCGGCGTTGGCGGGCTTGCAGCAGGCGTCGTTGCGGGCTTGCGCCAACATTGGGGTGTGAAAGCACCACGCGTGGTTGTGGTTGAGCCGGAATTGGCCGCATGCCTGTTTGAAAGTGCAAAAGCGGGCGCAGCAACGAATGTGAAAATAGAAGAAGAGACACTGATGGCCGGGCTGTCATGCGGTGAGCCGTCACCGCTGGCGTGGGCAATTTTGCGCGAAGAGGCGACGGATTTTCTGACTATTCCTGAAAATATCGTCGCCCCCGCGATGCGCTTGGCGGGCCGCCCGATGGGCGATGACCCAAGCATTGTTGCAGGCGAGTCTGCGGTGGCGGGATTTGCGGCTGTGATTGCAGGTGCCAGTCAGGACCAGCTGCGGGATGTGCTGGGCTTGAATGACACATCGCGCGTATTGGTGATCGGCTCGGAAGGGGCGACAGACCCCGAAATATACGAGCAGTTGATGGCTGGGTGAGTTCCACCCAAGCCACAGATTAATTGATAGTTGCACCCATTCTTGACATACGTAGCTCGTGTAAATCAACGGGTGTTTCAACATTTGCGTCAGGGGCTGGCTGCGCTGGTATGATTGCCGGTGTTGCTTGATCCGAGGCTTCCACTTGGGCTTCTACTTGATCCGTGGCCTCTACTGGCCATACACATAAAACAAGTCCAACCCACCACAGCATGCCACTTAAAAATATCGTAGGCAAAGCGGCCGCTACAATAAGTGTTTGTGATAACGGCTCTTCAATACCGGTCATGATTACGGCATTCATTCCCAAGACACCAAAGAGCAACGGGAAAAGTCCGGTTACAATCAACACTGGCAACATGTGCCGTTTTTTATTGGGCCTTCCAAGCCAGTGCGGTGTAAGTGACGGCACAATTATCATGATTGCAACAATAAAGCTGATTATGCCAATTGTTGCGGATGGAATGACAGGCATCTGTTGCTCTATTGCGTTTGGCAAACCCAAACAGAAAACAACGAATAGAACCAAGGCATAGAAACCTTGTAGGCCCATAATGAATAGATAAGTGGATTGTAAATATTTGCGCATAGTTTGACCCTTTAATGTGTGAACGGTGCTATACAGCTTTCGCAGTAGGGTTTTTCAGGCGCTTTCTTGTTACGAATGTGAATTTATATACAAACAACCTAAAGTTTGTAACAAAGTCGTGATCTTAACGACTGCGCACAAACCCGACGATATCAAATACTTCCGCCAAGATTGGCTCGGCAATCTCTGCCGCGCGGTTGGCGCCATCCCCAAGGATGCGGTCAATCTCGGATACATCCCCCATCAAACGGTGCATCTCATTGGCAATGGGTGACAGGTGGGCGACTGCAAGATCGGCAAGCAGAGGTTTGAACTGGCCAAACTGTTGGCCTGCAACTTCTGCAATAACCGCTTCGGGGGTTTGACCAGAAATGCCTGCGTAAATGTTGATCAGGTTGCGCGCCTCCGGGCGGCCTGCAAGATCATCCAGATTGTCAGGCAGGGGTTCCGGGTCGGTCTTTGCCTTGCGGATTTTCTTTGCAATCGTATCCGCGTCATCCATCATGTTGATACGGCTCATGTCGGATGGATCGGATTTCGACATTTTCTTGGACCCATCACGTAAAGACATCACCCGCGTGGCTGCCCCTTCAATGATCGGTTCGGGTTCGGGGAAGAAATTCACTTTGTAATCATGGTTGAACTTGTTGGCGATGTCGCGTGTCAGTTCCACATGTTGTTTCTGATCTTCACCTACAGGTACATGTGTTGCTTTATAGGCCAGAATATCGGCGGCCATCAGCGACGGATACGCATAAAGGCCCAGTGACATTTTTTCAGCGTTTTTCCCGGCTTTGTCTTTGAACTGGGTCATACGGTTCATCCAGCCCAGACGGGTGACACAGTTCAGCACCCAGCCAAGCTCTGCGTGGGCCGGTACCTGACTTTGATTGAACAGGATGGATTTTTTCGGGTCCAAACCGCAAGCAAGATAAGCCGCAGCCAGCTCGCGCGTGCGGCGGCGTAAATCACCGGGATCCTGCCAGACAGTAATGGCGTGCATATCGACCATACAATAGATTGTCTCAATGCCTGAATTCTGCATCTCAACGAAACGTCTCACAGCACCCAGATAGTTGCCAAGTGTCAGGTTGCCCGATGGCTGAATTCCTGAAAATACGCGTGGCGTGAATGGTGTATCTGTCATAGCAATCTATTCCTGTCTGGATTACACAGGGCTTATCGCGTTAAGCACGCACAAGGTCAACCAGGGTCTGATATGTATGATGATGATTTAAACGCACGGCCTTTTAATCCATTGCCACCGGTGGTGATATTTCTGTGTTGTCTGATTGGCGGTATCGAGTTGATATTTCAAGCAGCTGAAGCAGGGTTTATCGGTGGGCCCGAAGCTATTGGCTGGCGGGTTGCCGCAATGCAGAAATATGCCTTTAGTGACAAGCTGTTTGACTGGATGCGCGTAAACGGAGTGTATTCCAGCCATAATATGTTACGTTTTGTGACTTATACATTTATACATCAATCAATGATGCATGTACTATTTGCATTGGTGTTTTTATTGGCACTGGGAAAGTACGTTGCAGAGATTATGCATCCACTAGCGGTGTTGGTGATCTTCTTTGCAAGTGCTGCCGTTGGAGCGCTGGTCTATTCGATTGCACTGGACGAACAATATTCAATAATCGGTGCGTATCCTGCGGTTTATGGATTGATCGGCGCCTATACATGGCTACGGTTCAGCCGTTTGCAAAGCGAAGGTAAAAACGGTTTCCACGCATTTAATCTGATCATTTTTTTCATGGCGATTATGCTGATTTTTAAACTGATTTTTGGTGGCACGAACGACTGGTTTGCAGAGCTTGTCGGCTTTTTTGTTGGCTTTGTTTTGGCTGTTATTCTTAGCCCGAACGGCATGCAGCGTGTGCAAGCAATATTGAAATTGGCCCGGCAGCGTTAGCCACGCTTAATCATGCGTTTTATTTCCGGTACAGAATAAGCCCGCAAACCCATCAAGGCGAACAGATAGGCTAGAATGCCTGATGTAACCAAAGCTAACAGGGCCATATAGCGAACACCCCATGTATTTAGAGCATCATGCAAAAAGATTTGTAAACCAAAGACCACGATGCCCATAATCAAGGATGCAATGATAATTTTGGGTATTGTTTTGTAAAACCGCGCATCGAATTGTGCGGCTTTGCCCATAGTGCGACTGCCAAGCCAGAGCATAAGTGTCATGCCCCAAGCTGATGCAGTGACAGCTATTGCGGCAGATAAATATCCAAATTTATATGACAGGCCAATGGCGACAACAAGGTTCACGACCATAGCGACCAATGCATAATAGAATGGTGTTTTGGTGTCTTCACGGGCGAAATAAAGCGGTTGAAGAACCTTTTGAAAAACGAATGCAGGCAAACCTAAGCTGTAGATCTCTAATGCGGTTGCTGTCGCCTGTGCGTCGGCTGCAGTATAAGCACCACGTTGAAACAGCACGGATATCAATGGGGTCGCGGCAATGAACAGGGCAACTGTGGCGGGGATGGTCAGGGCCAATGCAAATTCAGTGGCCCGATTGAACGCATAATGCCCGCCATCTGTATCATTGGCCCGGATTTTGCGCGATAAGTCAGGTAGTAAGACCACGCCTATGGCAATGCCGACCACGCCTAATGGTAGTTGGTACAGACGGTCTGCCACAGCCAACCACTGGATCGCACCGTCAAAATAGCTGGCTACCTGCCTTCCTACCAATAGATTGACCTGTATTACGCCGCCGGAAAGTGCGGCGGGAATTGCAATAATAGTCAGTTTCTTCAATTCGGGTGTCATTTTTGGTAAGCGCGGGATCAGTCTTAAGCCGGCTTTGTCGGCAGCCCACCAAACCAAGCCCATTTGGGCGATCCCTGCCACGGGAATTGACCAGACCAGCGCCTTGGCAATATCCAGCTTTAAATAATAAGCACCGGCTATGGCGGAAATAACAATAAAGTTCAGTAATACCGGTGCCGCTGCGGCAGCTGCAAACCGCCCACTTGCATTCAATATACCGCTTAACAGGGCGGCAAGTGATATGAATAATACATAGGGAAAGCAGATACGGGCGAAACCGACAGCAGTATCAAACCGTATATCGCCGACAAACCCGCTTGCCATAGCCCAAACGAACCAGGGCATGAATAACTGTGCAATCAAAGTCAAAACGATCAGAACGGCTATCAGACCTGCAAAGGCATCCTGCGCAAATTCATGCGCACCTTCATTCGCTTCCAGTTTCTTGGAAAACATTGGCACAAAGGCCATATTAAAAGCCCCTTCCGCAAAGAAACGGCGAAACATATTGGGCAGGGCAAAGGCGACCTGAAATGCCTCTGCAATCGGGCCCGAGCCAAAAAAGGCCGCGATCAGGATATCGCGTACAAAGCCTGCCACACGGCTTAGAAGTGTCCAGATACCAACGGTAAAAAACGCAGAAATCAGCCGGATAGGTTTATTCATGAGCGGGCACCCATTGCACCTTCGGTGATGGCAGTTCGCAATCGTTTTTCAATCGTGTCGCGTTTGCTTTTGGCGTGTATTTTATGACCGAACATATCTTTGACATAAAACACATCCACCGCTTGCACACCATAGGTAGCGATCACCGCTGATGCGATGTAGATATTTGCGCGACTTAACGTAAGGGTTAGATCGTGTAATAGTCCGGGGCGGTCGCGCGTATCCACCTCTATAATCGTGTAAATCTCAGAGCCTTCATTATCAAAGGTAATGGCAGTCGGAACAATGAAATCACGTTCGCGTTTTTTCAACTTGTCGCGGGATTTCAGGGCCTCACTGGCAATAACCTCGCCTTTCAGTGTCTTTAAGATCATCGTTTTCAGGCGCACGATACGTGCTGCTTCATAAGGTTTGCCATCTGAATCCTGCACCCAAAACACTGCCGTGGCATATCCGTCCGTAGAGGTATAGGTGCGCGCGTCAACCACATTGGCTCCGACCAGAGCAAGGGCACCGGCTAGGCGCGAAAATATACCGGGATGATCTTGCATAACAAAACATGCACGCGTCGCATCGCGCTCTTCATCGGGGATGATATGGATGCCGATCGGATTTTGTTTTAAATGTTCGAATAATTTTGCGAAAATAACATGGGCTGTATTGTCCAAACCTTGCCAGTAAGGGTCATAGTGACGATCCATTTCAGCAATGAACAACGCCTTGCCCTTGTCGCCTAAAGCCTCTTTCAAGGCAGTTTTTGCATCGTCCGAGCTATGAATTGTTGCAACTTTATCGATGCCTTCCTGCAATGCTTGCTGACTGGCGTAGTAAAGGGTGCGTATTAACTGCGCTTTCCAGTTGTTCCATGTATTGGGGCCAACGCCGCGAATATCACAGACGGTCAATATAGTCAGTAAATGCAAACGATTGGTGCTTTTAACCGTTTTGACAAAATCGCGAACAGTACGTGGGTCTGACAGATCACGTTTTTGCGCAACATCGGACATTAACAGGTGGTGACGTATCAACCAAACCACAGTTTCGACTTCCTGCGTATCAAGCCCAAGTCTGGGGGCAATAACCTTAGCCATACGTGCACCCGCAACTGAATGATCCTCCGGCAGGCCCTTGCCAATGTCATGCAACAGCAAAGCAACATAAATAATCCGACGGTTAACACCTTTTTTCAACAGTTCAGAAACAATGGGCAAGTCTTCTTTCAACTCACCCCGTTCAATTTGTGAAAGGTTGGAAAGACACTGGATCGTGTGCTCATCCACTGTATAGAAATGGTAAACGTTAAATTGCATCATTGCTACAATACGCTGAAATTCAGGAATGAAAGCGCCTAAAACACCTAACTCGTTCATC
>JAJFHY010000223.1 GCA_021775375.1 Amylibacter sp.
GACGGCATTGACGAGATGTATATGCGCACGCGCGCCGAAGGCTTTGGGGCCGAAGTGCAACGCCGCGTGATGATTGGCACGTATGTTTTATCGGCAGGCTTTTATGATGCATACTATCGCCGCGCCCAAAGGGTGCGCACATTGATCAAGAAGGATTTTGATGATGTGTTTGCGTCCGGTGTCGATGCAATCCTGACGCCTGCCACGCCGTCCGCGGCATTTGGCTTGGGTGAAATGGCCGATGCGGATCCGATCAAAATGTATCTGAATGATGTGTTTACAGTGACAGTGAACTTGGCCGGGTTGCCGGGTGTTGCGGTGCCAACGGGGTTGGACGCACAGAATTTACCACTTGGGTTGCAACTGATCGGGCGGCCTTGGGAAGAGGGCGATATGCTGAATATTGCCTATACGCTGGAACAATCCGCAGGGTTTGCCTCCAAGCCGAATAAATGGTGGTAAGGGGCTGAAAAAATGATCGTAACAGCATTAACCGATATTTTGGGAACGGATCGTGATGTTTCCGGCCCGGGGTGGAGCAGTCGCAGACTTTTGTTGGCTTCGGATGATATGGGTTTTTCAATGACTGATACGCTTATTAAAAAAGGTGCAGTGCTTGAACTGGAATATAAACATCATATGGAAGCCTGCTATTGTATCGCAGGCAAGGGCGAGATTGAGTGCCTGAATGACGGCACCATACACCAACTTGAACCGTTTGTGCTTTATGCGCTGGATAAGAATGATCGGCACAGGGTTCAGGCCATTGGCAGCGATATGCGTCTGGTCTGTGTCTTCAATCCGCCGCTAACCGGCCAAGAAGTGCATGGCCCTGATGGCAGTTATGCGCCAAATAAATAAAAAATCATTTAAAAACAACAATATAAGAGACGTCCTAGTTGGGACAAATTGCCATTTCTTGTAGGTAAGGCACAGCTTTTGTGCCGAATATTGCTTATCTGATGAAGCTATATGCAGATTTTACTTTTAAACCCCAAGGCAGAAGGTTAAATATTTTGAAAACAGATAGGTTTATTATGCGGTATTTTTTGGGAACACCATTTTTAATGATTTTGCTGGCGGGTTGTGCAGCATCTGTCCCTAATGACAGCCCCGATTATTTTGACAGCATAACACCCGACCCCGCCAGTCTGGAAGTTCAAGTGCAAGAGGAACAGTTGTTGGAGGCTGAAGGCTTGCCGCAAACCGTACGCCCACCTGCGGATGGGACTGTACAATCAGGGGCAACAGTCATGCCGGCAAATAAAAGCGTTAAAGACAAAAATGCACCTTTAAGTGATGGGTCAATTTCAAGTTCACAGGATTTTCAGGTGGTAAAGGCGAATGAATCCATTGCATCAGATGCTGCGAAAATTCAGGGATTAAAAGATGATTACACGATTATTCAGCCCGGTGCAGCACCGGTGCGCGGGTCGGACATAAATCTTGCCAAATACGCTTTGGCACAATCCAATCCCGTAGGGCAAAAAGCCTATACCCGTTATTCGGTTGGCAGCGCAAAAGCAAAACGGAAATGTGCGCGTTACGATTCAGCGGATGAAGCACAACAGGCGTTCCTGAAATCAGGTGGTCCGCAAAGGGACAGAAACGGGATTGATCCTGATGGGGACGGTTATGCTTGCAACTGGTCACCTGCCACATACCGATCAATGCTTGGTCAATAAGTGGTCGTGCACACACCAGATGTGACGCAAATAAACTCTCCGAATTTCGGCACAAGACGGCATGGTTTACCCCCCGATATGGTGGTAATCCATTATACTGCAATGGAAACTTCGGACGCAGCTTGTGCGCGACTTTGTAATGCGATGGCAGAGGTTTCGGCGCATTATCTGATTTCGGAACAAGGTAAGATCATACAACTTGTTCCCGAAGATATGCGGGCTTGGCACGCAGGTGCGGGGGCTTGGGGGGACGTGGAGGATGTGAACTCCCATTCCATCGGAATAGAGTTGGCAAACACCGGATGCGCCCCGTTTCCAGCGGCACAAATGGATGCGTTAGAGGTTTTGCTTTCAGGCATCATGGCACGGTGGTCTATCCCCGTGGCACGCGTGATTGCGCATTCAGATATGGCACCCAAACGCAAGTTTGATCCCGGCCCAAGGTTTGACTGGGAACGTCTGGCACTTGGCGGCTATTCCGTTTGGCCAAATGGCGCAAAGGCGGTCAACGGGTCTTGGGTTGATTTTTTGGTTTGCGCAGGCGCGTTCGGTTATCGGTGTGATGACAAGGACGCATTGTTGGCGGCATTCCGGATGCGATTTATGCCCCATAAGACGGGTGTACTGGACGCCGTGGATATCGGCGCGATGAAGCTGCTGGCTGCTAAGTGGCCGTGTGGGGATAGTTGACCCTGCCATCCGTTCGGTTTAGAGGAAACTTCGCGGATGGCTGGATGGCCGCACGTCTTCGGGCGTGAGGAAAGTCCGGACTTCATGAAGCAAAGGCGGCGGGTAACGCCCGCCCGGGGTAACCCGAGGGAAAGCGCAACAGAAAGCAAACTACCTGTCTTCGGACGGGAAAAGGTGAAACGGTGGGGTAAGAGCCCACCACGGTGATGGTAACATCACTGGTATGGCAAGCCCCGCCTGAAGCAAAACCAAGTAGGAACCGCGCGGCCTGTAAGGGTCGGGGCCGCTTTAGCCCCAGCAGGTTCGGGTGGTTGCAAGAGCGCATCAGTAATGATGCGCCCAGATGAATGGTCATCAAGGGCTTCGGCCTGAACAAAATCCGGCTTACAGGCCATCCGCGAAATAAATTATCTACTGGCTTGAAAGCCTCAATGAGGTTCGCCGCCGACAGTCTCCCAAAAATCCGATTCCACGTTACGGTGCGGAAAGGGGCCTTCGGGCACGGGGACGTCCAGGAATGCACATAACGGCTCCCACCCTTCGGCGACATCAAACACCAAAAGCCTTTCGGGCGGAATGGTTGCGCGTACTTCCTTTGCGCGCAAATGATAGGCGGCCAGTGCGGCCTCGCGGTCGTCGAATTTACCGCCGAAGGTCCTTTTCCCGATGAATTCCATGCCTGCATCCATCATGTTTCTAACATGGGGCGGTTGATCCATTTCCGGATAAATCGCTAATAGTTTGCCGATTGTTTTGGAAAAACTGTTCCACCAGGATTCGTCAGGCCGTTGGCTGTGAATGACTTTGGCGTCGGGAAATGCCTCGGATAACTCTCGCCAAACATGTGAGCCCGGCCAGTCGATTTGTGATGTATAGCCTGCATAAACGCTATGCCAATCTACAGTTTCACCGGCAACTACAGCCTGCCAGACGGGGACTTGTTCGGGGTTATTGAAAACCTCTTCCATGTGATGGCAAGGGCCATACCCCAGTTGTTCCAACGCGTCCTTCAACGACCGAGTGCCTGTCCGACCAAAGCCGGAGCCAATAATTTTTAATGTCATGGTATCCCCCCCATTTTATTCACATTTGCCAAATACAATTAAGCAGCGGGATTATATAAACATAAAATAGGATTTATGTCTAATTGCCCACTGTCAGAATGTAGTGGCTTACACAAATGTTTGTAGGGGCAGTGTTCCTACATATTTTTTGGAAGAGGAGAAGGTTCTTTAAACTTCGACCAGCTCGTTATGACCAAACCCCTTTTTGTAATCCAAAACCGAGATGACTTTTGGATCCACGCGGATATATGCAATATCACTTTCATCATAGGCGGGGATATATGAGGCCAGATTTGGGAATTTTTTAAACAACAACCCCCCAATTTTCTCTTTCTCCTCGGGCCCATCCACAAAAGTAGCAATGCCGCCCATCGAGAGCCCTTCAAATACGTCCCATTTTTTATAGGGGCGATTTATAGTCAGCGACACTTTATTGTTTTTGTCGATATTTGTGGTTTTTTGCGCTTTTTCGGGTGTGAAAAAGTAAAGTGTCAGGCCGTCATTGACAAAGGTGACGGTCGTAGCCTGCGGGAAACCATCCGCGCGCTGGGTTGCGATGGTCATATCGTCAACGTCATTTAGAATTGAGGTAATCTGGTCGTGTAGTTCCTTGTCCATGGTTATCTCCAATTAAAGTTACATGTATAAAAAAACATAAATTGAACAAGCGGGCGTTGATTTAGATCAAACTAGTCGCCTGTGTAAAAATTAAGCGGGCATGATGAATTTTTGAAATTCTTTGATCGAAAAGTGATTCATTTCCGTATCGGATTCGCAGTTCTAAATCACAAAATTTGTAATGTTCTCAATATGTTCTTCTAGATGTAGGCAAAATATGGTATTTTATGGTAAATTAATTACAGTGCTGAATACATACTATATATAGTATGTCTGCTTAGTAAAACCACTAATAGTGCCAAAAAATGCTTGAATATTTATAGTAAGAAAGCTGCATCACATGTTTATTTATTCTACTCCCATAAAAGAACCATAAAAAACAGTTGTATCCCATCAATTACCATGTAATACAAAATACATTGATGAGGTGAGGGATACAAAGGGCATCAAGACCCTGCAAAACCCAATTAGGTTTCATACAGGCACCCACCACATCCAAGAAAGATCCGACGTGGGTTGCGAGCAGACACCCCCCC
>JAJFHY010000224.1 GCA_021775375.1 Amylibacter sp.
TCAGTCGCACTGGGTATGACCGGTTTGGATATGATTACATCTATTTCCGGTGCTGCGACTGCTCTGGCGAATGTAGGCCCGGGGCTCGGGTCGGAAATAGGGCCTTCCGGGAATTTTGCAAACCTTAATAATACAGCCAAATGGCTGTTGGTGGCTGGCATGCTGATCGGGCGGTTGGAACTGATGGCAGTCTATGTATTGTTTACAGTAAATTTCTGGCGCGGTTAGGCAGCATAACGATATTGGGCCCGAATAAATCGCGTGACTTTCGTGCTGTCAGCGACAGTTTCGAGCGGGCAATTTGCGATACGTGTGAACCTGATCAATCACCGCACGAAGGAAAAGCGATTTGGTTATGCTGGTTGAGGCGGTTTTGCGGCTTGGGGACGCGCTTGTATGATTGACCAGACACGTAGCTTTGCCTAAGTATGACAACAGATTAACTCCCCAAAGGGCAAGGCAATGACATCCGATAAACCCAGATCATTTCAAGAGATCATTTTGCGGCTTCAAAACTACTGGGCGACGCAAGGCTGTGCAGTTTTGCAGCCCTATGATATGGAGGTGGGCGCAGGGACTTTTCATCCCGCGACAACATTGCGATCACTGGGATCGAAACCTTGGGCGGCAGCGTATGTGCAACCGTCGCGCCGTCCCACGGATGGGCGTTACGGGGAAAACCCAAATCGGTTGCAGCATTACTATCAGTATCAGGTGATCATCAAGCCAAGCCCGCCGGATTTACAGGATTTATATCTGGGGTCTTTGCAGGCCATCGGTATTGATATGGAGCTGCACGACATCCGTTTTGTCGAAGATGATTGGGAAAGCCCGACACTAGGCGCATGGGGTCTTGGTTGGGAAGTTTGGTGTGACGGGATGGAAGTCTCGCAATTTACCTATTTCCAACAAGTCGGCGGCCATGACTGCCACCCGGTATCGGGTGAACTGACCTATGGTTTGGAACGATTAGCGATGTATGTTCTGGGTGTGGATCATGTGATGGACATGCCGTTTAACGCCCCTGATGCGCCAATCGCACTGAAATACGGCGATATTTTCATGCAAACCGAGCAGGAATACTCACGTTGGAATTTCGATGTGGCCGACACGGATATTTTGCTGCAACATTTTAAAGATGCCGAAACGGAATGTCAGCGTATCCTGGATGCACCGCAAGTTGACCCAAAAACCGGCAAGAAAATTATTATGGTACACCCCGCTTATGATCAATGTATCAAAGCTTCGCATCTGTTTAACCTGTTGGACGCGCGTGGAGTTATTTCCGTGACTGAACGGCAGGCCTATATAGGGCGTGTACGAAGCTTGGCAAAATCCTGCGCCGATGCGTTTGTCGAAACCGATGCGGGTGGATCTAAAATATGAACGGTAAGGTTATAGTCTCTGGTCTGCTGGGGGTTGCGCTTATTGCAGGTGCAGGTCTGTGGTATTCGATTGAGCGGGCGTATTATACCCGTGTTACAGGTGTGAGCGAAGTCAGATCATATGATGCATTTTTACCTGTATCGGAATACGTGGGTATTGATGCGGATACTTCACCGTTGAAAATGCGGGCGTGTTTTACGGTGAATTGGGAATATACCCCGTTGGACAACGCCAATATGGATGCTACCCCGCTGCTTGCGCCGCGCTTTTTTAGCTGCTTTGATGCGGGTAAAATCACCGCTGATTTGGAAGCAGGGAATGCAGCCGCCGTGTTGCTGGATGAAAACCGTCCTTATGGATTTAACACATATGTTGCACAATACCCCGATGGCCGCGCTTTTATGTGGCGCCAGATCAATGCCTGTGGCGATGCGTGGTTTAATGGCAATGATCTGCCCGAAGGTTGTCCCGAGCCATCAACAATCATTATTGAGGAAACGGATCCGACGACTGTTATCAAAGAAAGTAAAGCCTCTGAACCGGTTAATTTGATACCAAGAACTGCCCCGCGCTTTGTCCGAGGGCGTAATAATCAAGAAGTGAATAACCATGGCTGATTTACTGTTAGAACTGTTGAGTGAAGAAATTCCCGCCCGCATGCAAGCGCGTGCGGCCGATGATTTGAAAAAACGGGTCACGGACGGGTTGGTGGAAGCGGGACTGACATATGTTTCCGCCGCTGCATTCGTAACACCGCGACGTTTATGCCTGACCATTGAGGGGCTGCTTGCGGAAAGTCCAAGCCTGCGTGAAGAACGCAAAGGCCCGCGTGTGGGCGTGCCTGAAAAGGCGCTGGAAGGTTTCTTGCGCGGAGTTGGGCTGACTGTTGATCAACTGGAGATACGTGACGACAAAAAGGGCCAGACCTATTTTGCTGTGATCGAAAAAGCCGGGCGTCCTGCAAGCGATATTATTGCCGAAATTGTCCCCCAAGTAATCCGCAATTTCCCGTGGCCGAAATCCATGCGTTGGGGTGCGGGCAGTTTGCGTTGGGTGCGCCCTTTGCATTCTATTTTGTGTATTCTGACTGCCGATGACGGGACTACGGTCGTGGATTTTGATGTTGACGGTATCGAGTCTGCCAACCTGACTGCCGGTCACCGGTTCCATGCGCCCGAATGGTTCAGTGTGAGCGGGTTCGATCAATATCGCGCTGCATTGAAAACAGCCCATGTTGTGCTGGACAGTGCTGAGCGCGCCGATCACATATGGGAAGACGCCAAAAATATGGCTTTTGCCAACGGATTGGAAGTGGTTGAGGATGCGGGTCTGTTGGCGGAAGTCGCGGGCCTTGTGGAATGGCCCGTGGTGCTGATGGGCAATATTGCCGATGATTTTCTGGATTTGCCTGTTGAAGTGTTGCAAACCTCGATGCGCGAGCATCAGAAGTTTTTCTCTGTACGTAACCCAAAGACCGGACGTATTGAGAAATTTATCACTGTCGCCAACCGTGAAACCGCTGACAATGGTGCAACGATTTTGGCAGGTAACCAAAAGGTATTGTTTGCCCGACTGTCAGATGCAAAGTTTTTCTGGGAAAACGATCTACGGGTGTCACTTGATGATATGGCCGCGAAACTTGGCAACGTGACATTCCATAACAAGCTTGGTACACAGGCCGAAAGAATTGGGCGTATTGCAACACTGGCGCGTGAGATTGCACCAATTGTCGGGGCTGATGCGGATATGACCGAGACAGCGGCGAGGATTGCCAAGGCCGATTTGTCATCCGAAATGGTTTATGAATTTCCCGAACTGCAGGGGACTATGGGGAAATATTATGCGCAAAAGGCGGACTTGGATGATGCTATCGCTACAGCTTGTGAAGCACATTACTCACCGCTTGGCCCGTCCGATGTTGTGCCAAGCGCACCTGTATCGGTTGCTGTGGCACTGGCCGATAAAATCGACACGTTGACAGGGTTCTGGGCGATTGATGAGAAACCGACAGGCTCAAAAGATCCGTTCGCATTAAGGCGTGCGGCTTTGGGTGTTATCCGACTGATCTTAGAAAATAAAATCAGGTTAAACCTTACGAGCTTTATTGATGCAGAGCTGATACGCCATAAGATCTTTAATGATCGAAATACGGATGCGGAAAAAGAAGAGTTCCTTGAAAAGGAACTTTTGCGTGAAATAGCCGATCACGGTGTGTTCGGGGCTGCCTTGCAAGCGGTTTTGGATGCGGTTTTGAAAAAGGGCAAGGAAAAATTTTCCAGTGATCAAACATGGTTGGAACATTTACTGGAAAACGTTCCCGAGAGTTGTACCAACTTATTGGGTTTCTTCCACGATCGCCTGAAAGTCTATCTACGGGATAAGGGCATTAGCCATGATATTATTGATGCATGTCTTGCCATGCCCAATAATGACGATTTTACTTTATTGGTGAACCGCGCCGAGGCGTTGCAAGGCTTTATCAAGACTGATGACGGCAACAATTTGTTGCAGGGTTTCAAGCGGGCCAATAATATATTGATACAAGCAGAAACCAAAGACGGTGTTGAATACTCTTATGGGGCCGATGTAAAATATGCGGAAACGGATGAGGAAAAACAACTGTTTGCCGCTCTTGAAACTGCGGATAAGGCAATAGCGCCCAGCATCAATGCCGAAGATTTTGCCGCAGCCATGTCGGCTATGGCAAACCTGCGTGCACCAATCGACGCATTTTTCGAAGCGGTAAAAATCAATGCCGACAGCGATATTGTCCGGCGTAACCGGCTGAACCTTTTAGGTGGCATTCGCAAAACCATGGGACAAGTGGCCGATTTCACACTGATTGAGGGTTAATCCGGCAACAATCTAAAACCGCGACAGATCAACAGCTTGTCAGGGGTTTCTAAATGCCATTAGACTGAAAGTCTAAACTATGAGGGCAGTGATGGCAGATTATCCGCGTATATTGGCGCTTAAAGCCGGTGCAGACGCACCGGCACATATTTACGGTGCACGCGCAGCGACCCAGGTTGCTCTTATGGATGCAGGCTTGCCGGTTCCCAAAGCTTGGGGATTGTCGACGGAAGCGGTGAAATCCATTGCAAACGAAGATTTTCCCGAAGACTGGCCATTTCTGGACGAGCTTTCAACAGGATGTCTGGTTTCAATACGTGTCAGCCCGCTTGAACGTGTTTGGGGGGGGCCGGATGCATTATTGAATCTTGGTATGAACCAAGCCACATGCGATATTTTGAAAACGCCATTGGGGGCAGATGCGTCCACGGCATTATATGCACGATTTATACAAGATTATTCCATAAAAGTTGCAAGATTAGACCCGGAGTGGTTTGAGGAACTATATTTATTACATACTAAAAATGGCATATTGGATGTTGATGCAGTGCTAGGGTCATCACTTGCGTTATATGATCAGAATGTGGGCGAGCTGTTTCCACAGGAACCTGTCCGACAGTTGCGCAAAGCTTTGCGATCTTTTGTACAAGCATGGGATGGCACAACGGCGCGTATATTGCGCATGGCACAAGGCGCACCTTCAAACGCTGGTCTTGGATTGATTATTCAAGAAATGGCATTGGGACTTGGTCGCGGCGAAAGTGGTGCAGGTATCTGTCAGTTTGTATCTGTTCAGACAGGCGAAGATATGGCGCATGGCCGCTATCTGTCACAAGCACAAGGCCGCGAAGCAATAGAGGATCAGTCAAAAGCCTATTATCTGACAAAAGATCCGCGCGGGCCTTCACTGGAAGACACATGTCCGGAAGTTATCGCTGATTTAACAAATTATGCGGATATGGCACGTTCTGCGTTTCGTGATGAAATGCAGCTGGAATTTACAGTGCAAGATGGCAAATTAACGATTTTAGATGCAGTCGCCGCCGAACGTTCCGGACGTGCAGCAGTTGCTATTGCAGTCCGATTGGTTAATGCGGGCATCCGCTCTAAAGAAAAGGCATTGATGGGGATTGAGCCACGTAGCCTGAACGAAGTTTTGCACCCGCTTGTCGATCCAAAAGCAAAGCGGGAAGTTTTGACATCCGGAATATCTTCCAGCCCGGGCGCTGCCACCGGCAAGATAGTCTTTACGGCAAATGCAGCCCAAGCCAGTGCTGCGCGTGAAGAGCCTTGTATTTTGGTGCGGATTGAAACCTCGCCGGAAGATGTACGCGGGATGCATTCGGCAAAAGCCGTATTAACGGCAAAGGGTGGGCGCGACAGCCATGCTGCAGTTGTAGCGCGTACAATCGGTCTCCCTTGTATCGTGGGTGCCAGAGATATGAAGGTAGATGTGCGCGGTAAAGTTTTAAGTTTACCAAATGGTGTGGTTCTGCGGGCTGGCGATACAATTACAGTAGACGGGAGCACAGGTGAGGTTTTGCGCGGCGCTCCCAAACTTGTGCAACCTAATCTTGGCGGTTCATTTGATAAATTCATGTCTTGGGTAGATGAGTTCCGCGTTCTGGGGGTGCGGGCAAATGCCGATACACCGCAAGATGCGCGCATATCGCGTGATTTTAATGTCGATGGTATTGGGCTGGTGCGCACCGAGCATATGTTTTTCGAGGCAGGCCGTCTGAATGTGATGCGAGAGTTGATTTTCGCTGAAACTGAAAAAGACCGTAAGGCTGCTTTGGATCTGCTTTTGCCAATGCAGCGTTCCGATTTTGTTGAGCTGTTTGAAACGATGGCAGGATTGCCGGTATGCATACGATTTTTGGATCCACCTTTACATGAATTCTTACCTCAATCGCGTGATGAAATGCAGTCATTGGCGGAAGCTATGGGGCTGCCGCTTTCAAGCATTACATCACGTGCAGAGGATTTACGGGAATTCAATCCAATGCTGGGTACACGTGGTGTGCGTTTGGGAATAATGATCCCGGAGATTTACGAAATGCAAGCGCGCGCAGTTTTTGAAGCGGTTGCCGAAGTGCATAAAAGCGGTAAAATAAAAGTCTCACCTGAAATAATGGTGCCTTTGGTGTCTGCAAACCGAGAAGTCGAGTTGGTCAAGTCCTGCGTAGATGCCGTTTTTGCCGCTGTGAAGAATGAATCCGGTGTTGCAATGGAATACGAGTTGGGCACAATGGTTGAAACGCCGCGTGCTGCATTGCGCGCAGGTGATATTGCCCGCAGTTCAAAATTCCTAAGCTTTGGAACAAACGATCTTACACAGATGACTTATGGTTTAAGCCGGGATGATTCCGGAAGATTCATGCGCGATTACATCAGTAAGGGTGTTTTTGAGGATGATCCATTCCACTCATTGGATGAGGATGGTGTGGGAGAGTTGTTATTAATTGCCTGTGAGCGGGGACGTGCCGAACGCAAAGATCTGGTTTTGGGCTTGTGTGGAGAGCATGGAGGG
>JAJFHY010000225.1 GCA_021775375.1 Amylibacter sp.
AATAAAAAACTGGTAATGGATACAATCGACCTTATAAATAATAGTACAGGCTTAAACAGAACATTTTCTAACGCAGAAACCGTATAATAAGCGGTAAAAAATTGAGGTACGCAGAGTGCAATACGATATCGCTATTCAAAAAACCGCGCTCGATCATCAGTTTTTTAAAAATCCTGTACACAATTCGACTGTATTTTTATTTTATAAGCGCGCATTTGATATTATTACATCGCTGATGTTATTGCCGGTATTGGTTGCTATATGCATAATAGCAGTTGTTCTTAATGCTTTCTTTAATCGCGGGACGCTTTTTTTTACGCAAGACAGGGTCGGCATAAACAATCAAGTGTTTCAAATATATAAATTGCGTACCATGCAAGGAAGTAGTGAAGCTGGAAATTCCAGAATTACTTCATTGGGACAGTTCATGCGAGATATCCACATTGATGAACTGCCACAAATTATAAATGTTCTTATTGGGGATATGAGCCTTATTGGCCCACGACCGGAGCAGCCAGTTTTTTTTAAAAACTATGCTGCGAGTATCCAAAATTTCGCATTACGCCAATCAGTCCGCCCCGGGATTTCCGGGTTGGCGCAATTATATTATGGATACACTGATTGCCCGATTGGGGCACAGAAGAAACTGAAATGGGATCTTGAATATATCAGGCGCCAGGGCTTTGGTATGGACAGTCATATTTATCTTCGGACTTATTCTTATGTTTTCCCGCGCATCAGCAAACGCCTTATCGGGCTAGTAAAGCCAGTGCGTGATAGTTGAGTCAGAAAAGTATACAGTGTTTTTTGTTCACACAGCTAAGGCTTAGCTTAATTTCTTTAGCTTATATAATATGTCTAAGGCCTCGCGTGGCGTTAGATCATCCGGAGTAATTTCTTCGAGAAATACATCTGCAGCGCTGGGTTTAAATGTGCTGGTTGGTGCTACAGGCGTAGCTGAAAATAATGGTAGTTCGTCGTATAGGGAATTGGATGCAGGGCCCTTTGTTCGATCATTTGCCTCAAGCTTTTCCAAGATCGCTTTCGCACGTAGAATTACTGCGGGTGGCAATCCAGCTAGTTTAGCGACCTGAACACCGTATGAGCGATCTGCAGAACCATGACGCACTTCGTGCAAGAAAACGATATCACCTTCCCATTCACGCACTGCGACTGTTGCGTTGGTTAGACCCTCTAACTTTGAAGATAGTTGTGATAATTCGTGGTAGTGTGTAGCAAACAAACAGCGACATTTGTTGACATCATGCAGGTGTTCCAACGTAGCCCAAGCAATAGACAAGCCGTCATATGTTGCCGTTCCGCGACCAATCTCATCCAGAATTACAAGCGCACGATTGTCTGCCTGGTTTAATATGGCTGCTGTTTCGACCATTTCTACCATAAATGTAGAGCGGCCACGCGCAAGATCATCAGAGGCACCTACGCGTGAAAATATTTGTGAAACGACACCAATTTTCGCAAAGCTTGCGGGCACATAGCTGCCGATCTGTGCAAGGATTGCTATCAATGCATTTTGACGCAAAAATGTGGATTTACCCGCCATATTGGGGCCTGTAAGTAGCCAGACAGGCTTACTTTCTTCTTCACCAGCGGTCAAATTGCAATCATTTGCTACGAAATGGCCGGAAGCATCACTTTTTAACGCCAATTCAACAACAGGATGGCGCCCGCCCGTGATTTGAAAATCCAAGCTTTTCGTTAGCTCCGGTTTGGTCCAGTTTTCGGATACCGACAAATCAGCAAAAGCTGAATGCACATCAATTTCGGCAAGCGCTTTTGCGCAATTACTAATTTGATTTGCATTGCTTAAAACAAATTTGCAAATCTCACTGAAGATTTCTTTTTCGATCTCAAGTATGCGGCCCGCTGCGTTAAGTATTTTTGTTTCAAGTTCAGAAAGCTCAACCGTGGTAAAACGTACCGCATTTGCTGTTGTTTGGCGGTGAATGAACATATCTGAGAATTGCTCACCAAGCATTTTATCTGCATGGGTTGCGGGCGTTTCGATAAAGTATCCCAGCACGTTGTTGTGCTTAATTTTTAAGGCGCTAATACCTGTTGTTTTTACATAATTAGCCTGCAATCCAAGGACGACCTTCCGGCCTTCATCACGAAGTGTGCGTAACTCATCAAGCTCAGAATTGTACCCAACCTCTACAAAGCCGCCATCACGCACCAGAAGCGGGGGGTCGTTATAGATGGCACTTTCAAGCTTTGTGACAATATGCTTATCGGTTTGAAGCTCTTTAAAGGTTTGTTGTAGCTTTTTGGGAAGATCTGTATCAGGGATTTGTGATGTGAATGCATGCGCTTGAATAAGCCCATTTTTAATTGATATCAGGTCTCTTGGAGTTCCCCTGTCCAATGAAACTCGCGTCAACGCACGACTGATGTCGGGGGTTTGCTTCAGTAGGTTGCGCGCAACAACCCGGTTATCAGAATATTCTGCGAAATAGGTAACGCATTCCAACCGGTGGTTTATTGAAGTGATTTCGGTAGAAGGATTGGCTAGCCTGACTTCTAAAAGCCTTCCACCTGCGCCTGTTACCGTCCGGTCAATTGCGTTTAGTAACGAGCCAGATTTTTCACCTAATAGTGATCGGGTTAATTCTAAATTACGACGTGTTGCCGCATCTATATGAACGCCAGAGTTGCTTTGTTCCTGTATGGGCGGATTCAGTAACGGGAGTTTGCCTTTTTGGGTTATATCAAGATAATCAACAACCGCACCAAGGCACGATAGTTCTGGGCGTGTGAATGCTCCAAACCCATCAAGTGTTTTAACGCCGAATAAATCGCATAGTCGCTTCACGGCCTGATCGCTGTCAAAACTTGATCTTGATAAGGATGTCACGGCAAAACCGAGATCTTCGATTTGTTTCTGAAGGCTGATATCAGAGGATTCTGATATCAAGACCTCTTTCGGGGCAAGTCGTGCAAGAAGCGGACCAAGCTGTGTGTGGCTACAGTTTTGAACATAGAAATCACCTGTTGATACATCAACCCAAGACAAGGCGCATTCGCCACGGATGTTTGCAAAGCTACATAGAAAATTATGTTGGCGGGCGTTCAGCAGGCTGTCTTCTGTTAATGTGCCCGGCGTTACTAATCGCACAACACCCCGTTTAACCACAGATTTAGAGCCACGTTTTTTTGCTTCGGCAGGGTTTTCCAACTGCTCGCAAACTGCCACACGAAAACCTTTGCGGATCAATGTTAAAAAATAACCTTCAGCAGCGTGATGTGGCACACCGCACATGGGAATGTCTTCGCCTAAATGTTTGCCCCGCTTTGTCAGCGCTATATCAAGCGCCTGCGAAGCATGCACCGCATCATCGAAAAACATTTCATAAAAATCGCCCATGCGGTAAAATAGCAATGCATCGGGATAATCTGCCTTTATCGACAGAAATTGTGCCATCATCGGCGTTACGGCACTAATCGGTGCGGACACTGCTTACAACCCCCAAGGTTATGCTTTGGCGTAAGATAGCCAACACACATTCGATGGGAAAGGCCAAACGGGAAAGTTTCTTGTATGTTGACGTTAAAACCCGTAAAACGGTGTATTCAAAAGTAGTTTAATATTAAACTAAATGGGGAGTTCGATGGTAAAAAAACGCAAAGTGACCGATGAAGAGGCTTTAAATTATCATTTAGAGCCAAAACCGGGCAAAATTGAAATTATTCCATCTACTGCTATGTCCACACAAAGGGATTTGTCTTTAGCTTACACCCCGGGCGTAGCAGCGCCCGTGAATGCAATCGCTGAAAATCCGGAAGCGGCGTACGATTACACTTCCAAGGGCAACATGGTTGCCGTCATAACCAATGGTACGGCTATTTTGGGTATGGGAAATCTTGGCGCATTGGCTTCAAAGCCTGTGATGGAAGGTAAATCAGTTCTTTTTAAGCGTTTCGCAGATGTGAACTCGATTGATTTGGAGCTGGATACTGAAGATGCGGATGCCTTTGTCAATGCGGTAAAGCTAATGGGCCCAAGCTTTGGTGGTATCAATCTGGAAGACATCAAAGCACCAGAGTGTTTTATCATTGAGCAACGCTTAAAAGAGTTGATGGACATTCCAGTGTTTCACGATGATCAGCATGGAACAGCAGTGATTTGTGCAGCGGGCCTGCTTAATGCGCTGAAAATCGGCAACAAGAAAATTGAAGATGCTAAGGTTGTGTTGAACGGTGCTGGCTCGGCCGGCATTGCCTGCCTTGAATTAATTAAAGCAATGGGCGCAAAACATGAAAACTGCTTGATTTGTGACACAAAGGGCGTGATTTATCAGGGCCGTACAGAGGGTATGAACCAGTGGAAATCTGCACATGCCATTAAGACAAAAAAACGTACTTTGTTAGAGGCCATGACAGGCGCGGATGTTATATTGGGCGTCTCTGTCAAAGGTGCAATAACCCAGGAAATGGTCAAAGCCTTAGCGCCAAACCCAGTAATTTTTGCAATGGCAAACCCCGACCCTGAAATTACACCTGAAGAAGTTCACGAAGTACGCCCTGATGCGATCATGGCCACGGGGCGTTCCGATTATCCAAATCAGGTGAATAATGTGCTTTGCTTTCCGTACATTTTCCGCGGTGCACTGGACATTAACGCGCGCACTATCAACGAAGAAATGAAAATTGCCTGCGCGCATGCTTTGGCCAATTTGGCACAAGAGGATGTACCCGATGAGGTTGGTTTGGTTTACGGCCAGAAACTGTCATTTGGTCCAGAATATATCCTGCCAACGCCATTTGACCCGCGTTTGATCCACATTGTGCCACCAGCAGTTGCCAAGGCGGGTATGGAATCCGGGGCTGCGCGGCGACCCATTATTGATATGGATGCTTATGTTTTGGGCTTGAAGTCTCGGCTTGATCCCGTTGCCTCTGTTTTGCAGGCAATGTTTGTGCGTGCGCGTAATATTCAGGCGCGCATGTTGTTTGCTGAAGGCCAAGATCCGAAAGTGCTGCGTGCAGCAGTTGCTTATACGCGGGCAGGTTTGGGTCAGGCTGTTGTGATTGGTAGAGAGCTGAACGTTAAACAAATGCTTGATGATGCAGGTATGGGTGATGCGTATGATGAAATTGAAGTTGTTAATGCAGCGAATACAGAGCATTTTCAGTTGTATAAAGATTTCTTGTACGAACGTTTGCAGCGCAAAGGTTATGATAAGATTGATGTACATAAGTTGGCATCACGCGATCGGCATGTATTTGCCGCATTAATGATACAACACGGTCATGTTGACGCGATGGTTACGGGTGCAACGAAAAAGTCTGCACATGTAATGCGTTTGCTGAATCATGTGTTTGACGTGTCACCCGGAAACGGTGTTGTCGGGGTGAATGCCATTCTAAAACACGGTCGATTAGTTTTAGTGGCTGATGCCTTGGTCAATGAATGGCCAGATGAAAATGATTTGGCGGATATTGCCGAACATGGCGCTAAGGTTGCGCGGAATATGGGGCTGGAGCCACGGGTTGCCTTTGTTAGTTTCTCGAATTTTGGGTACCCACCATCAGAGCGCGCCGTGAAGATGAAAAAAGCGGCAAGTGTTTTGGATAAGCGCGGCGTTGATTTTGAATATGAGGGCGAAATGACGGTTGATGTAGCGCTAAACACGAAGATACAAGAAGAATATCCGTTCTGCCGTTTGACAGGCCCGGCTAATATTCTGGTGATGCCTGCACGTCACTCTGCTTCAATATCCGTTAAAATGATGCAGGAGCTGGGTGGAGCAACAGTAATTGGGCCAATTATGTCAGGGATCGAAAAAGCCATTCAACTGTGTTCGATGACATCGTCTTCAAACGATGTTTTGAACATGGCTGTTATGGCGGCTTGTGATACGGAAAGAATGAAAGGTCATTAACCTTTCATTCCTTCCCAAAAGCCTTTGACCTTGCCAAAAAAGTTTTGACTCTCAGGGCTATTATTTTTGCCGAGAGTTTCAAATTCTTTTAAAAGCTCTTTTTGTTTTGCAGACAAGTTAACTGGTGTTTCCACGCCAATTTCCAAGAATAAATCACCTTTTGCATTGCTGCGCAAACCCGGCATACCTTTACCTTTTAAACGCATTTGTGTGCCTGATTGCGAACCGTTAGGAATTTTTACACGGCTTTTTCCGCCATCAATTGTAGGGACTTCTATTTCACCGCCTAATGCGGCAGTGGCCATAGCAACCGGAATACGGCAATAAATATTCGGCCCTTCGCGCTCGAATATATCATGATCTGCAACTTCGATGAAGATATACAAATCACCCGTTGGGCCACCACGCGAGCCAGCTTCGCCTTCGCCTGCCAGTCGAATACGTGTGCCTGTTTCTACACCGGCAGGTATATTCACGCTTAAAGAGCGCTCGCGTTGCTGGCGCCCAGATCCAGAACAAGTGTTGCAGGGATTTGTGATGATATTGCCGCGGCCATTACATGTAGGACATGTGCGCTCAACAGTAAAAAAGCCTTGTTGGGCGCGGACTTTACCCATGCCTGAACATGTCGGACAGGTAGAAGGCTCTGTTCCGCTTTCGGCACCGGTTCCCGAACAGCTATCGCAGTTTACTGAGGCATTAACAGTAATGGTTTCCTGTTTTCCCAAATATGCTTCTTCAAGTGAAACAGAAAGGTTGTAGCGTAAATCAGAGCCACGCGCTGGGCGGTGTGTTCCACCGCGTCCACGGCCTGCGAAATCGCCAAACAAATCATCAAAAACATCAGAGAATGCCGATCCGAAATCAGGCCCGCCACGGCCTCCACCCATACCACCCTCAAATGCAGCATGACCATAGCGATCATAAGCTGCTTTTTTATCTGGATCTTTCAGGCAGTCGTAAGCTTCGTTTACATCTTTAAATTTGGCTTCGGCTGTATCGTCACCCTTGTTACGGTCAGGATGCAGCTCCATAGCTTTTTTGCGAAATGCTTTTTTGATTTCGGCAGATGATGCGCCCTTGGAAAGGCCTAGCTGATCGTAAAAATCACGTTTAGACATAGTTTCTCCTAATCGCTAAAGGCTGGCCCTGTAAAGGCCAGCCTTTAGTGAAAATCAGGAAAGATCGGATTACCGACCTTCCTTACCAAGATCTTCATAGTCTGCATCAACAATGTCTTCATCAACACCGCGCGGACCTTCGTCTGTTTCACCGTAACCTTCTGGTGCTTCCGGTTCTGCTGCTTCAGCTGTTGCTTTGTAAATAGCTTCACCCAGTTTCATTGCCGCCTCGGTAACATCTTGGGTCCGGGCTTTAATTTTGCCGGCATCGTCTGTTTCCAAAGCTTCATTCAGCACTTTGATCGATAGTTCGATGGCTTCAAGAGTTGTAGGATCAACCTTATCGCCATGCTCTTCCATCGCTTTTTCTGTGCTATGGATTAGGCCTTCTGCGCTATTTTTCGCTTCAACCAGCTCTTTACGCTCTTTATCTGCTTCAGCATTTTCTTCCGCTTCTTTGACCATATTTTCGATATCGTCATCAGAAAGACCACCAGAGGCTTGGATTGTTATATTTTGCTCTTTGTTGGTGCCTTTATCTTTTGCGGATACAGACACAATACCATTCGCATCAATATCAAATGTCACTTCGATTTGTGGCAATCCGCGAGGTGCAGGCGGGATATCCTCTAGGTTAAACTGA